>CAYOQG010000042.1:0-25401 GCA_964405925.1 uncultured Phycisphaeraceae bacterium
TACCTGGTCAGTTCCGGGCAGCGTGTTGTGGGACCGGAATCGCTGCGGGCTGACCCACCAGACGTTGTTGTGGCCATGAACCCTATCTATCGGGGTGAGATAGAACGCGACCTCGAAGCCATGGGGATAGGTGCCGAACTGATAGCAGTCTGAGATCTCTTGCAGCAGAAATACCAAGAAAGCCCCGACCTGTGGATCATAGAGGATTAATCGGTACGGAGCGTGATCCGCCACGTTCTTGTTTGGTGTGCAGATCGACGAACACGACCGTGTTTTGGGAGATGGCAGGTCTTCCAGTATTATGCAATGTCTTGTTCACGAGCAAAGAGGAAGCGCAAAGAGCACCGAGAGGTGACACTCGTCTTGAGGTGTGCCACGAGTGTGGATTCATTGCCAACGCCGCCTTTGATTCTCGGCTGGTGGAATATGATGCACAGTACGAGAACTCCCTACATTTCTCGCAGACCTTTCAGAGTTATGCCAAGGAGTTAGCTGAAGAACTTGTAGAGCGGCACGACTTGAGGGAAAAGCGGATCGTTGAGATTGCCTGCGGCAAGGGAGACTTTCTGAGGCTTCTGTGCGAGCTTGGGAAGAATACCGGGGTTGGCTTCGATCCTGGCTACGTTCCTGAGTCTGAGACGCTGGACAGCGCGCTGGCGATTCTACCAGAAGCCTACGGCGAGCAGCAGCGTGGCTGCAAGGCCGATTTCGTCTGTTGCCGGCATGCACTCGAGCATATGGCTGATCCGGCGGCGTTTCTGCGGGTCGTGCGGGACAATATAGGCGATCAACAACAGTGTGCAGTTTTCTTCGAGGTTCCGAACGTGCTGTTCACGCTCCGTGACCAGGGGATCTGGGATATCCTTTACGAGCATAGTTCCTATTTTTGGGAGGGATCCTTGGGGCGTTGCTTCACAGAGGCGGGATTCGCTGTTGAATCGGTCAGAGATGCATACGAGGGGCAGTTCTTGCGCATTGAGGCCCATCCGGCTCGGCGTGGTGCGGATTCGATCTTCACCACCTCTGTCGATCTTAGGGCATTACTTCAGGAGACAGTGACATTTGCGAAGCGGTTTGAGGACAAGTTGGCAAGTTGGAGGAACCGACTCCGCAAATCTGCCGAGCAGGGAAGACGCACTGTGGTCTGGGGATCGGGATCGAAAGGGGTGACGTTTCTCAATATGACAAAAGGGGCTGCAGATATCGAGCACGTCGTCGACATAAATCCACGCAAACAAGGGATGTATGTAGCCGGTACCGGGCAGCAGATTGTCGCACCAGAGTTCCTCAGAAAATACAAGCCCGACTGCGTTGTGGTCATGAACCCCATTTACTGGGAAGAGATACACAACATGATGTCCGCGCTGGGGATCGATGCCGAGCTGTTGGCGGCTTGAGGCTTGGGATTCATTACGCTCGTGTGGGTGACCAGCGGGCACTGTTTGATATGAGAATAGGATTTGTGTCGCAGCCAACGGATGTCGCACCTCCCGTGGGGGGTGCGTCGATCTCCATCTGGATCGAGGAAGTGGCGACACGGATTGCCCGCCGATGCGAGGTCACAGTCTACTCCAGGCAGACGGAGCTTTACCCGGATCGAAACGAGCACCACGGTGTGCGACACGTCCGGTTATCGACCCGTTTGGACGAGCGGATGATCAGGACGGTGCGCCGGGCCGAACACATGCTGGGGAAGGTGTTACGGCGGCCTGTCGACCTGTTCTTCCGATGGTACTACTTCAGTTGGTTGTACTACTGCTTCTACGCTCGGCAGGTGGGGCGTGCGGCGCGAGCGCAGGGAATCGATGTGCTCCTCGTGTCGAACTACTCACAGTTTCTTGGGCACCTTCGCCGGGCGTGCAAACCGATCAGGCTCGCCCTGATGATGCATTGCGACTGGTTGATCGAGTTGCCGCGTCGAACGTCGGCCCGTCGCACGAGGCACGCGGCGGCGGTCTTGGGCTGCAGCGACTACATTGCTAACGGTGTGCGGAGACAGTTTCCAGAACTGTCGTCACGATGTCACACACTCTACAACGGGAGCAGCGAAGAGGCTCTTCGGCGGGACGTGTCGGCGGAAGTTCGTCGTGAGGCCTTCGTGCAATCGCCCCGCGACAAGGTGGTGCTCTTTGTGGGACGAATCACACCCGAGAAGGGTGTGCACGTTCTCATGGAGGCGATGGAGCGGGTCCTTCGGAAGTGTCCGGAATGCGTATTGCTGATCGTCGGCGGCTTCTTCGTCAATCCGCCGAAACCGCGTGGGCGCGGGGTAAGCGTCGCCCAGTCGAATGGGTTTGAGACCCTGAAGGAGAATTACGAAGAGTATCTTCGCCGTCAAGCCCGCCCGCTCGGGGAGCGAGTTCGCTTTCTTGGTGAGATTCCTCACAGCCAGCTTTGGGCCTGTTACCGAGTCTGCGACGTTTTCGTTCACCCGTCATTATGGCATGAGCCATTCGGGATGATTCTAACCGAAGCGATGTTGTGTGAACGTCCGGTGGTTTCAACGAGAACCGGTGGGATTCCGGAGATCGTTGCCCATCAAGAGACGGGTCTTCTCGTCGAGCCGAATGACCCACAAGCGCTGTCGGACGCCATCATTGAGTTGCTGGAGGATGAGAGGCTTCGCCGGGCGATGGGGCAAGCCGGCAGACGTCGGGTCGAGGAGCGATTCACGTGGGATCACACGGCCAGACGCCTGGAGGAGATACTCGGTCGAGTGGGGCAGGGATGATGGAAGGCTCCGTGCCGCGAGTCAGCATCGGAATGCCGATCTACAACGGGGAAGCGCACATAGAGGCTGCGCTGACTTCCATCCTCTCGCAGACTTTCACGGACTTCGAGCTGATCATTTCTGACAACGCGTCGACCGATCGGACCGAGGCGGTCTGCCGCGCTTTCGCCAAGCGAGACCCGCGTATCCGGTACGTTCGCAATGCGCACAATGTCGGGGCTTCGTCGAACTTCAACAAGACGTTTGAACTCGCCCAAGGGGAGTTCTTCAAGTGGGCAGCACACGATGACCTACTCGCTCCGACCTACCTGGAAGCTTGCATGGAGGTTTTCGACCATGGCCAGGAGTCGCTGGTGCTGGTCTTCCCGCAACGGTTGCTGATGAGCTACGAAGGGCAGGTGCTGGGGCCGGATCCGAACGTGAATTGGGTCGAGGCTCGTCCCCCTTATGACCGCATCAGCTTTGCCCGGTTGATGCGGGTGCCTGGTTTGTTGTATCCCATGCTTGTATTCGGTTTGATGCGGGCGAGGGCACTTCGAAAAACGCGGCTCGTCGGTCCCTACAATCACGCGGATCTCGTCGTGGTCGCGGAGATGAGGCTATTGGGTGAGTTCCGTGAGATCTCCGAACCACTTTTCTATACGCGACTGCCCCAGGTGACCCCGGAGTACCGCGCGGTTCGGCGGACGTTCGAGGGGGAGGCCATCTGGTACGACCCGAAGAACGTCGATCGCCGCATGCTGCCTGAGTGGAGACTGTTTGCCGAACGGTTCACGGCGATTAAGCGATCAGCGCTCGGCCCTCTTTCGAAGCTGTGGTGTTTCGGCTCGCTCGCGTTTGGCCAGTTCGTCACGCGGTTTCCGCCGTGGATAGGGCTTCGATTCCGGGTGGCGATGGCTCCCGTCTGGCGGGCATGGGAGAAGTACTCGGTGGCGGCGGTCCGGCGGTCCGGGCGTCTGAAGGTTCCGCACCGTATTTGGGTTCTTCTGTCGGCGCTGCGGCGTTTCGACGGCAGGAAGGTCGCCCTGGCGCTGTCCTGGCCAACGGCGCGCAGCCGTGCTGCACTGAACGCCTTCGTTCGCGGGCGTCTGCTTCAGCGCAACGACCCCCACGCCAAGGCTCTGCTTGCCGAGTGGTCGACGCAAGAGACATTAGCCAGCACGCCTGAGGCGGAGGCAACCCCTCCGACCGAGCGGACGGTGCTGGCGCACCGACAACAAGGATGACGGATTCGACGCGATCGGTGGCGATGATCCTTTATGACGCAGGTCGCCGTGTCGGCGCCACAGCGGAGAGGATTGATGGGCAGGGTAAGAAGGCTCTTCGTGATCAGAGTTTAGCGGAGCAAATCTACCCGCCACAGTGCTGATGACAGCGTACTGACGTTAATATGCCAGATGACATAAAGGGTCCGGTTATTTCTGTTGTGATGCCGATGCGGGACGCGGAACGTTTCGTCGAGCTGTCGCTACAATCTTTGCTCACCCAGGGCGAAGTCGATCTGGAAGTGATTGTCGTCGATGACGGGTCGCGGGACAGGTCAGCAGCCATCGTTCGAAATCTCGCCGATGCCCGTATTCAACTGATCAATGGCGGGGGCGAGGGCATTTCGGCGGCGCTGAACAAAGGCCTCGAGGCAAGCCGAGGCGATCTTTGGGCGCGGTGCGACGCGGACGATCTGTTTCCGCCGGGGCGACTCGCCCGACACGTCGACTTTCTGACCCGCCATCCCGACGTCGGCGCGATCTGTGGGAGTTTCTCGACCATCGATTCCAACGGTAAGCCGATTCGAGAGATGCGATGTGGACCGACCGCGGAGGATATCTCTGAGGAACTCCGGGCGGGAAACACTCGAACACACCTGGGCACCTACACAATTCGGCGCGACGTTCTGATTGGCTTGGGCGGTTTCCGGTCCTATTTTGACGGTTGCGAGGATGTCGACCTTCAGTTGCGGCTCGCGCCAGCATGCCGCGTGTGGTACGAGCCATCTTCGGGTTACGTCTATCGTTTGCACAACGCGTCGGTGACACATTGCCGGCAGAAAACGAAGCGAGAGTGGCTTGATGCGACGGCCAGACTTTTTGCCGATCAGCGAAGGCGTGATGGCGCGGATGACCTTCAGCGAGGCTTTCCACCGCCTCTCCCCAAGCCCGATTCATCATCCCCGGTGAGTGCATCGGAACACGTCCAGAGCCTGTTGACGGGTAAGGGCTGGGAATACCATCGGGACGGGCGGATGTTGAAGGCCATCAGCACCGGGCTGCGGGCCTGCGTCGTCCGACCCGCAAGCATATCCACGTGGAGAAATCTGGCAGCGTTGATCGTCAAACGCCCGGACGCGTCATCGCGTGGCGGGCGCGGTGGAGGCGCGTAACGTTCAGACTCCGCTAATGCGGGCCGCGGCGCCATTTGCGGGCTCATCGCGCATTCCGGCGGGCGGCCTTATACTTCCTACGTGGGAACTGTGTGTGAGGGAGTTATCCGGGACAATTAGCTCAATTGTAGGTGACGCATCCGTCGCCGTTTGTTGAGACATCCGTGTCGACAGGACTCCGCATTACATTTGTGCTTGCTGGGCGTGGACTCTTCGGAGGCGTTCGCATGGTCGTCGCTCACGGTAACCGGTTGATCCGGCGCGGGCATGGCGTGACGATTGTGTGCTTCCGCCAGCCGTGGCCTTGCCGCCCCCGACCCTTCATTCGGCGGCTTTATAGGGAGGTTCGCGCGTTCAATGGTCGCGCCCGTGACCACCTTGATGACTTCGAGGGTCGGCTGCTGTTCGTCGATCCCAGAGGCTTGGCCCCGACAGTCCCCGACGGCGACGTAGTCGTAGCGACACATTGGCTGACAGCCAATCCCGTTGCCCGGCTGCCTGAGTCTAAGGGGGTGAAGTGTTATTTCATTCAGGGGTACGAGATACATGCCTTTGCGGCTTCCGACATCCAGGCAACGTGGCGGTTGCCGATGCGCAAAGTCGTTGTGTCTCACTGGCTGCGTGATCGGATCACAGAGACGCTAGGAAACGAGCAAATCTTCGTTGTTCCCAATGGCATTGACCCCCGGCAGTTCGATGCCCAACCCCGCGGACTGCATGACCCGAGGACGGTTGGCTTGACATACTCACCTGCTCCGGTGAAGGGGACTGGGATCGCCCTGGAGGCGATCAGATTGGCAAGGCGTCAGATTCCCAACTTGCGAGTCGTTTGCTATGGGGCTACTCGACCCACACGGAAGGTTCCATTGCCGAAGGATGTACAATACCATCTCCGACCTACGCGCGAGCGCCTGTGCGACGTCTACACAAGTGCAGATGTCTGGCTCTGTGCGAGTGAGCGCGAAGGCTTCGCCCTGCCGCCGCTCGAAGCGATGGCCTGTCGCTGCCCAGTCGTTGTCACTCGCTGCGGTGGACCGAGCGAGTTCGTCGGTGACGGGTATAATGGGTTTCTCGTGAATCTGGCAGATGTGGATGGAATGGCGGAACGAATGGTAACTCTCCTCTCAGACGCAAAGCAGTGGAAACGCATGTCCGACGCCGCCTACGAGACCAGCCAGCGCTTTTGCATGGATCGGTCCAGTCTGCTTTTTGAAGAGGCGCTCGTCGTCTCCAAGGCTGAAGCATCCAATTCAAGTGGCAAAGCAAACGCGGAGATCGCCGGGGTCGGTTCAGGGCGCAACCGGTCCGCCACTGCCAGGTAGATGCATCGGTGTAACGCAACATGATTGCGACATCTGAGTCAGTCCGTGAACTGTGGCGCTACCGGGAGCTGTTTTACTTCATGGTTTGGCGCGACATCAAGGTACGCTATAAGCAGTCTGTTCTGGGGGCGCTGTGGGCCATCGTTCAGCCATTCTGTACGATGGTCGTTTTCACGCTGTTTTTCAACAGAGTGGCAAATGTGCAGCCACCCGATGACATGCCCTATCCCGTTTTCTCCTATAGTGCGTTACTGCCATGGACGTATTTTTCGGGTGCGATCACACAGGCAGGTCTTAGCTTGGTGAACAATAGAAACTTGCTCACAAAGGTGTACTTTCCGCGTGTGATCATCCCCAGCTCGAGCGCTATGCGGGGTCTACTGGATTTCTCGATCGCCTCGGTCATTCTTGTCGGCCTCATGGCTTACTATCGCTTTGTGCCGAGTTGGGAGCTTCTGCTTTGGCCGGTTCTGATTCTCCCTCTGTTGATGCTCGCCCTCGGTGTGGGCATGCTCTTTGCCGCCTTAAACGTGCGGTATCGTGATGTTCAGTATGTACTCCCCTTCTTTACACAGCTCTGGCTCTTTGTATCCCCAATCATCTATCCGTTGAGTCTGATTCCAGAGAAGTGGCAGCCACTGATGGCCCTGAACCCGCTGGCCGGGATCATAGAGGCATTTCGAGCCTGTCTCGTCCCCTCGCGGTCGATTGACCTACATTTGTTTGGTATCTCACTGGCTGTGACGACTGTGATTTTCATAGTCGGCGCGGTCTATTTTAAGCAGACGGCACGGAGCTTCGCAGATATTGTCTGATTGGGATCAAAGCGGATGACGATGGCAGTTCGCGCAGACCGTGTCTCCAAGCAGTACCGGCTTGGCCAGCTTCATCGCAACCGCCTGCTGCGGGACGTGTTGACCGGTTGGGTCCGACGACCGTTCTTACGAGAGAACGTGCACGTCGAGACAATCTGGGCACTGGACAAAGTATCCTTTGAGATTGAAAAGGGTGAAGTTGTCGGTATCATTGGCCGAAACGGTGCTGGTAAGAGCACCCTCTTGAAGGTGCTTTCAAAAATAACGTACCCCACGTCAGGCAAAGTAGACGTGCAGGGACGGGTTGCGTCTCTGTTGGAGGTCGGGACTGGGTTCCATGAGGAGCTTACCGGTCGCGAGAATGTCTACCTCAATGGCTCGATCCTTGGCATGAAGAAGCGCGAGATCGATGTCAAGCTGGATGCGATCGTTGATTTCGCTGATGTCGAGCAGTTCTTGGATACGCCGATCAAGCGCTACTCGTCTGGTATGCGCCTGCGACTCGGATTCGCGGTGGCGGCCCATCTGGAGCCGGACGTGCTCATGGTGGACGAAGTCCTTGCCGTGGGTGACCAGGGTTTTCAAAAGAAATGCCTAAGGACCATGGGCAGTCTACACGCGGGAGGGCGAACCGTCCTGTTTGTGTCACATAATTTGACTGCGGTAGAGAATTTGTGTCCTCGGTGCATCTGGATTGATGAAGGACGGATTCGCCTCGACGGTCACTCCCCTGCCGTTATCGAGGAATACTTGACGACGTTTGCCGAGGGACAACGGTCCGGGGCGGAGCTGCGCCAGGTTGAACACCGCCGTGGTACAGGCGAGGTCCGTTATACGCGCTTTGAACTCCTCAACGCGGAAGGCGAATTGCTCACAGTGGCTCGAAGTGGTGATAAAGTGACGATCCGTCTGCACTATGAGGCGTTCAAGCGAGTTCAGCAGCCGCACTTCGGTGTCGAGGTGTACACAAATCTCGGCACCCTGATCACGTCCATCAATACCTGGACGACGGGATTCAATCTCGACTCGCTTCCGCCGGGCGAGGGGTACATTGATGTGCATATCGAGTCCGCCAATTTCGTGCCGGACCGCTATTATCTATCTCTGTGGTTGGCCAGTGTCGGCACGAAATACGATCATCTTGACCTCTGTGCGACGCTCGACGTCGAGCCGGCAGATGTTCACAAGTCCGGTCGAAAGCTCGAGAAGTGCTTCGGCATTGTCTTCATGCCCTGTCAGTGGGATCATAAGTTGGTGGATCGTTGCCCCGCGTGACTTGGCAGCGAACCTTCATGAGTCCACGACTACAAGTAATGCAGACAACCAAGCAAGGCCAGATTGGCCATCGGTATCTAACCGCGCTCGTTGTGTCAGTATTGCTGCTCGGGCATACAGCCCTCGCGGTTCGAAGCATGGCCCGCAAGTCCGTCACGACGGATGAGATCATGTACATCGCGGCAGGCTATTACCATTTACGCACCGGTGATTTCAATCTCAATGCCACGAACCCTCCATTGATGAAGATGCTCTCCGCTATCCCCCTGCTTGTACTTGATCCCCTACTGCCAACGGTTCACTCGAACCCCAAGCAGTGGTCGCTGACCGAACAGTGGAAATACGCGCGGGCATTTCTATACGACAATCGCGTTGATGCCGATCAGATGTTGTTCGTGACTCGGTTGCCGGTCTTGGCATTGTCGCTCGTGCTCGGGGTCTACTTGTTCCGCTGGAGCTGCGCACTCTACGGTCAAGCAGCGGGATGTTCAGCGCTCTTCTTCTATGCACTCAGTCCCAACATTCTTGCCCACGCCCGCCTGGCGACGCTTGACCTTGGACTGACCGCTTTTATGTTCATCGCGGCATACTACTTCTGGCGATTCATGACCCGGCCACGAGCTTTATCCCTGCTGTTGTGTGGGATATTTGCCGGGCTCTCCCTTCTTACCAAGACTACAGCAGTCTTTCTCGCGCCGATTTTCGCCCTCTATGTTCTTGCCTGCATGATTCGGCGCGATGGCCGTGGTGTCTACGAGCGGTTTCCCTGGATCCGAAGCTTGAGCCCTTCCATGATTGCGAGGCGCCAGTTACTATCTGCAGGCTATGCGTTCTGCGCGATCGGGTTGATTGCGGTGGTTGTGGTCAACGCCGGCTATGGCTTCCAGGGTAGTCTTCGCTCTTCTGACACTGAGCATGTGAATGACGTCGACGAGAACGCTATCTCGGCGACTGCGCAGGCAGCGTCTGCACTTTCGATGCTGCCGCGCCCCCTGCCATCACCGTTTCTGGATCTCATTCGCTTTCAGTCGCGTCTTGTGGCGACGTCGGGGAGCGTTTATTTTGCAGGAAAGACCTACGATCGCGGGCTTTGGTACATGATGCTCGTCTCGTTGCTGATCAAGACACCTATGCCTGCAATCCTGTTGTTTGGAGGGGCCTTATTCTATCTGGCGTCGCATCTGCGGAGCTTGCAGGCTGAGTGGCTGCTTGTGTCATTTATCTGTGTGATTCTGTTTGTGTTCTCCTATCTAGGGAACGTCAATGTGGGGGTGCGCTACATTCTGCCAGTCTATCCGTTTATGCACATGTTGATTGGCGGGTGCACTCGAAGAATGCTCGGTGGCTCAAAAGCGATTGCCGGGATCGCGGTTGCTCTCGGTGGTTGGTACCTAATCAGCAATGTGATGATCCATCCGCATTACCTCGCATACTTCAACGAACTCGTTGGTGGCCCAGCTAATGGCTATCGCTATTTGGTCGACTCGAATCTCGATTGGGGGCAAGATCTGAAGAACCTAAAGGCGTATATGGACCGGCGCCAGATCGAACGAATCGGCCTGGGTTACTTCGGAAGTGCCAGTGCTGACTACTACGGAATCGACTATGAATACCTTCCCTCCGTGGGATTGGCACCGAGAACAGCGGCGCAGAAGTGGTGGTACGAGCCTGGAGCCGACGACCAAACCGTTGAGATCCCGGCGAGTGACTTGGTAGCTGTCAGTGCCACGATGCTCGCCCGATCCGGCTGGATTCGGGGGAACTGCTACCGGGTATATGAGCGCCTGGCCCGGTGTGAGCCGGTGGATCAGGTTGGATACTCCATCTTAATCTTTGAAAAGAAGTGCACCACGCCGCGGTGATCAGAACAAGCAGCGGAGAGCCTGCGATGCAAAGCGTCAGCGCCAATGAGACTTCAGAGATCCATAACCACACTAGCATACCGACTGCACGTCAGACCGCAGGCGGGCGTGACACAGTGCTGAATGTGTCGGTCATATGTCCATTCTTCAACGAAGCTCCGATCCTGGAACACTCCATTGTCACCCTTTTGGCGCGTCTGCGAAACTTGCACGTAAGTTCGGAATTGATCGTCGTCGATGACGGTAGCACCGATGGCGGGCGAACCATCGTCGAGAGGCTCTCTGAGCACCACAGTGAGCTGCGGTTGGTGAGCTACACGATCAATCGCGGTCGTGGCTATGCCCTTCGCCAGGGCATCGCGAGAGCACGCGGGGAGGTGATCATCACGACTGAGATCGATCTCTCATGGGGCGATGACGTTGTCGAACGCCTGTACGAGGCCATGGCAAGTCAACCGGACACGGACATTGTAGTGGCGAGCCCACACCTTCCGGGTGGTGGTTATAGAAATGTCCCTTGGAAGCGTGTCTTCTTGAGTAGACTGGGCAATCGCATCATCCGCACATGTATGAGCAACGCAGTCACCATGAATACCGGCATGACCCGCGCCTATCGCCACCAGGTCATTTGTGCTCTCCCTCTGGAGGAGGATCGGAAGGAGTTTCATTTGGAAGTGGTCCTGAAGGCGCAGGCTTTGGGCTATCGACTGAGTGAAATACCTTGCACACTGGAATGGAAAAGCCACAAACAGAGGGGTAGAGAAATCGGGCGGAGAAGCTCGACAAGAATAAACCGGCTTGTTGTCTCCCACATGCTGTTCAGCCTTTTTGCGAATCCGATTCGCTATGTGTGGGGCCTTAGTGCAGTGTCGATTTTGTGCTCGCTCGGATTCTTGATATGGGGGTGTGTGCGGTTTTTCTCAAACCTGGTGTCCGTGTACGTGTTGTTGATAGCCATGTCATTTGCAATCATTGCACTCATGTTCTTCATTTTCGGGGTAATTGCCCAGCAGGGAAACATGGTGCAACGCGAGCTGTGGACCCTGAAACAGGACATGAGAACGCTGACTCGAACGCTTGGGGAAAAGGGGGAGTATGGATCTGCCGACCAAAAGTGATGGAGCGTATCTGATGGGCGCGGCGCAGCGCGCGCGGACGGACCCGAGAAGACGAGCTGAGGTGAGGGACGTAGCGCGCACTCGTCCCGAGGCCGTCGTCCACGTGGATTTAGACGGAGCGCGTCACATCTACCAAAGCCATGGTTGGGGGTACGAGTACACCTCCGATCCGCTGTTTGTGACTGGATTCAAGAATCTGCTGCCATTTTTGGATGAATATGGCATCCGTGCGACGCTGTTTGCGGTGGCATCGGACTTGGATGATGGCGAGAAGCGAGAGCTGTTGAAGGAAGCCGTCAGGCGCGGGCACGAGATCGCTTCACATAGTCTTACGCACCCGCGGCTTACACATCTCGGTCGGGAGGAAAAGCGCCGGCAGATTGGTGAAAGTCGCGATCGCCTTGCAGAATATCTGGGTGTTTGCGTCTGCGGCTTTCGTGCGCCTGGCTACCAGATCGACCGTGAGTGTTTTGAACTCTTGGAGAGTTGCCAATACCGTTACGATTCCTCTGTCTTTCCAACGGCGACGTTTGCGAGGCGGTTGACTGTTCCAAGCATAACAAGCGGACCACACAGACCGCTGTACGACCGGGGCGTCATGGAGGTTCCGCTTCCCAAGTATGCGCCCGCCCCATTTCCCTTTCACCCATCCTACAGTCTTTTGTTTGGCCAGGCATACTTTGCGTCGAACCTGCGACGGTTTCTGAGGATTGGAGACCCTTTGGTCCTACTGTTTCATCTGACGGACTTCGCTGATCCGCTACCGCGCGAGCGCCTTCGCGGCGTCCGATCGAGGCTGTTCACGTTGTCCTACTTGTCGGCAGGGGCGAAAGCGGCACGGTGCCGGCGAATGATGGACCTGGTTCGACGCCATTACGACATCACAGATACGGCAAACCTATTGGATCGGGCCGAGACCCGAAGGCGACACAACACGCCAACGATTCTCGCAATTAGCACGACACATGAGACAGGATCGGCTGTATTTGAGGGGCCGACGTTGAAGGCAGCCATCAGTGAGGAACGCCTTGACCGGGTCAAGTTTTCGACGAAATATCCACCCGTGCGCAGCATGAATGCGGTTATGAGTGCCGGTCGCGTGGACCCCAAACAGATCACTGATGTGGTCATAGCAGGCATGCCATTCCGCCAGCTGATCGGGCGCATTCTGCGCGGTCAGCTCAAGGACATATGCGATTTTCACGGGATCAATGACTATGTGCCGCATATGTGTAAGGTCCTCTACAGGCTGTTCTATGTGTACCGGGCGGCGCAGTACAACTCGGCCCGCTCATATCTGAGCAGGAAGTATGGTATTAGCCCGCGGTTCCACTTCGTGGAGCACCATCAGTGCCACGCGTCGGCGGTATATCGTACGGCGCCGTTCGATGATGCATTGATTGTGACGGCCGACGGCGTGGGTGATGACATCTCGATTACGGTGTCCACGGGGCGCAACGGTCGTATACAGCGCCTCACTGAGATTCCCTACCCCCACTCATTTGGACAGTTCTACACAGCCTGTACGCAGATCTTGGGGTTCCGAGGCGGGCGACATGAGGGTAAGATCACGGGCTTGAGCGGTTTTGGAAAGATTGATCCTGACCTGTATCAGCGCATCCGCTCGACGATTCGCCGCTCTGGCCCCAACTTTGCCCTGGACAAGAGATACTACTCGGAGGGGATCATTCGTGGATTCTCGATTCGAAAGATGCAAAGCGGTGAGAGTCTGTTTGACGCCCTTCAATATCGTAACTATAAGACTCCGCTCAAAAGACTGGTTGCCGGTGAGCCTCGCGAGAACGTGGCCGCAGTGTTCCAGTTAATCGTTGAAGAGGAGCTGGAGGCCGTTGTTCGCCCGTGTGCAGAGCAGACAGGTCTCAAGAACCTTGCACTTTGTGGTGGATTGTTTGCCAATGTCAAGGTAAATGAGGATCTGTTTCGCCGGTTGAAGATGGAGCAGGTCTATATCTTCCCGCATATGGGTGACGGTGGGTTGTCTGTAGGTGCCGCGTTGGAACTTCTTCAAGCGCGACCGAGGCCATTCGATACCGTGTATTGGGGCCCTGAATTCTCCGAAAGGGAAATGGAGGCAGCGTTGAAGGCTGCCGAGGGTGAAGGTCTAAGGTATGTGCGTCATGAGGAGATCGAGCGAACGATTGCCGAGCGTCTTGCTGAAGGGAAAGTCATGGCCCGATTCAATGGTCGTATGGAGTTCGGGCCGCGTGCGCTGGGGAATCGCTCGATTCTATATCGAGCCTCCGACGCCAGTGCGAACAAGTGGTTGAACGCCCGGCTCAGGCGGACGGAATTCATGCCCTTCGCCCCGGTTGTGATGGCGGAGAGAGCTCGCGATCTCTTCCTCGATATTGATGGGACTGAGCATGCGTCTAAATTCATGACCATTATTCTGAAGTGCTCGGATTTCACGAAGAAATACTGCCCAGCCATTGTGCATGTGGATGGAACGGCTCGTCCACAGTGTGTGACGGAGGAGATCAATCCGAGCATGTATCGCATTCTCGCCCATTATGAGTCGATTACCGGCATTCCTGTTCTCGTCAACACGAGCTACAACATGCACGAGGAGCCGATCGTGTGTACGCCGGAGGACGCAATCAGAGCCTATCTCGCGTCGCGACTCGATAACCTAGCCATGGGACCATTTCTTGCGTGGTTGGAGTCGTAGAGAGGGCCGGCCGGACTCGGATTGGAAACACCGTCGTTGCTGAAATACCCACCTGTGAACGAGTCGGCAGGCGCGCCGTTCGGAGTTGGATACGGCTTTCTCAGGATACGCAAATGGGGCGACTGGGCCTAGAAAAGCGTGTCACACAGCTATACCGACACCTGTGGAGAAAGATCGAGGGCATCGATGGTCCAGAGATCGTCGACCAGTTTCTCCGCAATGTGGGCCTCCCCGGTGGCTGGTTCCAGTCGAAATACTCGCTTGACGTTGGATGCGGTTCGGGTTTCGCGGCGTTTGTACTTCAGGCGCTGGGTTCAGAGTCCCACGCTTGTGACTTGGGGTTTGAAAGTGTGCGCGATGCACGGGCCAGACTGAGCAACTGCGCCTTGCATTCTAGTGTCCATCTGATCAGCGCGTCTGCGCTATCCCTGCCCTATCGTTCCGAAAGCTTTGATTTCGTCCACTGCAGTGGTGTATTGCATCACACGGTCGACCCCTGGAAAGGTTTCCAGGAGCTTGTTCGTGTAACGCGACCTGGCGGAGTCCTATTTGTGGGTGTGTATGGGAAGGGCGGGGTCTACAACGCGGGGCTGTCCATCGCACGTTTGCTGGCGCGGGTAATCCCGTTCAAATGGACGGAGACGGCTGTGCAAGCCCTGTTGGCCGATCGCAAGGTCCCTCATTCCTTCATGCCGGCCAGCGTGAGCATATTGGACAACCTCTATGTGCCTGTTCGGAGGCGCTTTCGCGAGCGGGAAGTCCGCCAGTGGTTCAACGCGTCGGGCTTCAAGGACGATCAAGTCGTCCGCACAAAGACGACCATCTTCGATCATACAACGACACTGAATCGTGTGATCCATGGCCAGGGCTATCTTCAGCTACGCGGCCACAAGCGCTGTTAGAGGATGGGCGAGTAGGCTCTGGACACCATGACTGTGACTGTCTCAATACCCAGTCCAGCGGCAGACACCGCGATGGATGTCTATTTCAAGCCTGTGGTTGGCGAAGGGCCGCGTATGCTCGGCCTCATGGACCGTGAAGCTTTCAGCCCCACGTACGGATGTATGGACCGAACGTATTGGGCATGGAAGTTCACCGACTTCCCAGGAGCCCGCTTCCAGGAAGGTCTGTGCGCATTGAGTTTTCTGTATTCTACAGGCTGTAATCAGAATCCATATCACAATAATCCGCGACTTCTCACGTGGATAACCGCCGGGATCGATTTCTGGACGAAGCGGCAACGAAAGGCTGGGGACTTTGACGAAGCCTATCCCTTCGAGCGATCACTGGCAGCTACGGCGTTTACATCGTTCTATCTTTCGGAGGCTTGGGACCTGCTGACCGGGCACCTTCCGCAGTCGTCGGCGGATCGGTTTCGTGTAGCGCTGCACCGAGCTGCCCACTGGCTTGTCAAAAACGACGAGACTCACGGATTCTTGTCAAATCACTTAGCTGCCGCTTCGGCCGCTCTATATAACGCTTATCGCATCTGTGGTGAGTCCCGGTTTGAACGGCGAGCACAATACTTTCTTGAGAGGATTCTCAATCATCAATCCGCCGAGGGCTGGTACGAAGAATACGGAGGCGCAGATCCTGGCTACCAGACGCATGGGAGTTTCTATCTGGTTCGATGTCTCCAGTTGAGTGGAGATTCACAACTCGCAAACTCATTAGAGCGCTCATTCGCCTTCCTCGCCCATTTTGTTCATCCGGACGGCAGCCTGGGCGGCGAGTATGCAAGTCGCAATACAAAGACCTATTACCCTGCGGCCTTTGAAATGATGGCTGAGGTAAGTGGGACAGCCAGTTGGATTGCAGAGCGAATGCTTCCTTCCGTGCAGACACTGGCGGCGGCCGGTCTAGGCAGCGTCGACGCCTACAACTACTTTCCATTGCTCAACAACATGGTCTTTGCTTACCGAGCTCGCGCTCAGCGTGCGGCGCGACTGGCAAATCCGCAGCCGCCCGACCAACAGCCTGGGGTCACCCATTTCCCAGAGGCCGGCATCGCAAAGATTCGAAAGGCAAAATACGAGCTTTACGCGGGCCTGACGAAGGGGGGTGTGATCAAGGCTTTTGACCGGGACACACGCCAACTCGTATACAACGACTGTGGCTATATGGGGCGCATCGGAAAGGAGAGGCTCATAACAACTCAGTGGCTCGATCGAGGTTGGAGGACGCAGGTCAGCGACGAAGAGGTGATTGTTGAAGGGTGTTTCTGGGCAATTAAGAAACCCGTCATGAACCCATTCTCCTTTCTCGCATTTCGCCTATTCAGTCTGAGCATGGGTCGGGTGAGCCGGTTGGCTCGCTGGTTGAAGCGAGTGCTTGTGAGCGTGTTGATATACAAGAGAGCCGCGTTGGACATTCAATTTTGCCGGCGCATTGCCCTTCGGGACAACGGCTTCACAGTGCACGACGAAATCAGTAGTTCGCGAACCACGAACGTCCGCCAGCTCCAATGGGTCGACACCTTCACGACGATACATATGGGTTCGTCCCGCTACTTTGTCCCTAACGAGTTGCAGCCGTTGCTGGTGGCTGCCAGTGATGAGACAAGTGAGCTGGACCCCCGGCGGCTTGCTGAGGGCATCACAGTCGAGCGCAGTGTCCAGATGGGTTAAAGGAGCGAAACTCGCTTTGTGCGGTATTTGTGGATATATAGGCCTGGACGATGACGACCTGCTTGGGCGCATGACGGACGTGCTCACGCACCGTGGCCCAGATGATTGTGGCTACTACCGGGAGAGTCTGGTCGGTCTCGGGCATCGCCGGCTTAGCGTAATCGATTTGTCTGGCGGACACCAGCCCATGTTCAGTCCAGACGAATCTCTGGTTATCGTCTACAATGGGGAAGTGTACAACTACCGTGAGCTGAGGCACTCACTTGAGCAACGTGGTCACAAGTTTCAGACGGCTTCAGACACCGAGGTCCTGTTGCGTCTCTACGAAGCCGATGGCGCGGATGCACTGAGTGCACTGAATGGGATGTTCGCATTCGCGGTATTCGACCGGAACGAGAAGTCGTTGTTTCTTGCGCGGGATCGCATTGGCATCAAGCCTCTGTACTATCTCGAGCTTCCCGGACGTTTTCTCTTTGCATCCGAAGCAAAGGCGCTGCTGTGTTACAGGGACTGGACACCGACGCTAAACCCACATGCCATCCATGATTACCTGGCATTGCGCTATGTGCCAGGCGACCGAGCAGTCTTCGATCAGATTCGAAGACTCCCTGCAGGTCACTACCTTACCTTCCACAAGGGCCAACTACAACTCCACCGCTATTGGCAGCCCCCAGACTGTGACGACCGCGACCGGCGCAGCGAGCGCGATTGCCTGGAAGAGTTGAGTACCTTGATGGAGAAGAGCGTCCGTCGCCGCATGATCAGTGACGTGCCGCTTGGTGCCTATTTGAGTGGTGGTTTGGATTCCAGTACGATCGTTGGAGCGATGGCCCGGGTTGTATCCAAGCCCATCAAGACGTTCTGTGTCGGCTTTGACTACAAACACGACGAGCTCAGCGAGGCCGCCGCGACAGCCAAGTATCTCGGCTGTGACCACCATGAGATTGCCTGTCGGGCAGAGGACGTGTCGCTGCTGCCGGAGATCGTGCATCATTTGGATGAGCCGATGGGTGACGCCATCATCATCCCGATGTATCAGCTCTCGCGCGAGGCCAAGCGACATGTTACGGTCATCCTGACGGGTGAGGGCGGCGACGAGATTTTCGCCGGGTACTTATTCCACAAGGTCATGCAATTAGGAGAGATCTACAGGCGTTTCGCTCCGCAGGCACTCCGCAGGTGGGTTCTGAGCCCTCTTCTGTCAAGCATGCCGGCCGGAATTTTGAATGTGGCTTTCGACTATCCGGCAGAACTTGGAAAGCGTGGCAAACAGAAGGCACTCGACTACCTGCAGCTTCTCGAACCATCGCAGATGGATCAAGCTTATCGGCACCTCATATCCCTATTCGATGCACGTGATACGGCCGACCTGTATACGCCTGCGTTTCGTGCGCTGCTGAACGGCAGAGCGGCTTTTGATGGCCTCAGACTCGCATGTGGCGCTCAACCTGGAAGAGCCTATCTCAATCGTCTTATCAACCTCCAGTTCGACCACTGGCTTCCAGACAATATGCTTCTCCGCCAGGACAAGACCGGGATGGCGAACAGCATCGAAGGTCGGGTGCCGTTCTTGGATCATGAGCTGGTCGAGTTTGCGATGCGTCTGCCGCCACATTTGAAACTTCGGCGTCTGACGGGCAAGTACTTGCTTCGCCGCTACGCCACTAAGCTTCTGCCGCGGACCGTCGTGCAACGCAAGAAGATGCCCTTCTACGTCCCCATTGAGAACTACTTTCAGCAACCCGGCTTCCGTGATCTGATGGACGATTTGCTCAACGAACAGGCGGTCCGCCGTCGCGGACTCTTTCGACCCGGAACCGTCTCCCGCTTACGGGCCATGATGCACCGGCGCGAGTTCCTCTTCGTCAAGCAGGTCTTCAGCCTGATGGTGCTTGAGTTATGGTTCAGGATCTTCCAGGACCGGATAACCGAACCGGCAAGGGCTTCCACCGGCGGCGCTTGTGCGGCCACCGGTCTTATACGGTCCGGGCGAAGTTAAACGTCGGCTGATCTCAGTTACGGCCGCCCCTTGGTTCTCGGCGCTCGAGGCCAATAGATGAAACCTGACGGAACAGAACAACCCACAGTGTCGGCGTGTGGCCTGGTCCAGCCCAGCCCTTCGAGTCCTAACGACACAAGTGGGAAGGCCGTCGGTTCCGTAGGTCTATTTCTTCTTGTGCTCGCTTTCGTCTCAAACGAATACGTTTTGGCCTACTGCTTCAGCCCAGACGGTGTCATCGAGAGCTTTAATCGCCTCCTAATACGTTTGTCCGAGTGCGTCGTTGCGGCCGTAGGGTTGCTTCTGGTTCGTTTTCGCCGGCGGATTCCCGTGCTGGCCCTGTTGGTTACTCCACTCACTGTTATCGTAGGTCTAGTTGTCGTTGAACTGTTGTTGGGTTTCACTCAGTTCGAGCCGCCTGCGTTGGCCCGGGCCAACCCCAACGGGACTGGATCATACCGCCTGAGGCCTAATCTCGACCTTTCGTATCCGTACGGCGAGAAGCACGTGCAGATCACCACCAATTCTCACGGGATGCGATGGCGCGAAGTCCCATTGTCAAAACCACCAGGCAAAAAACGCATCGCCTTCGTGGGAGACTCATTTATATTTGGTGAGTCAGCCGACAGTCTCGAACTGAGTGCAGCGGGTGTCTTCGATTCTGAGATTGACCAATCGAAGTATGAGGTTCTGAACTTCGGCATGGTAGGCTATGGGTTCTCTGATATTCGCCTGCAACTCGAAGAGCAGGTTTTCGCCTTTGAGCCCGACTATGTGATCCTGGTCTCATTCAACGGGAATGACTTCCGCGACACCTATCTGGGCTTGAATCAATATGACGTCTCGACGGGCATCATCGCAAGGAATTGGGACACGCTAATGGAAAAGGTGCCCCCTGCCTACCGTCCCGCGCAAACACCTGAGACCACATCCGACGCACACTCCGGTTTTCGCAGGCTCCGACTGGTCCGCGTCCTTCAGCGCGCCCTCACGCGCATGCAGGCCGATGCGGCAGAAGCCCAGGTTGCAAATCCACGCGAGCATAAAGGTTGTTCGAGCAGGACGTTCATAGTGACGACCGAGTTCACGTCGTTTCCCTTCTGGAGTGCCTCACTGTACCCGAAAGTGGCGAGTGAGGCGAAAGACGTCAGTCTCCGCGAGCTAACGCGCATCCACGCTATCTGCGAATCGCGAGGAGCAAGGCTTATGGTGGTTGCACTTCCTTTTGCGGAGCAAGTGTACGCCAATGCACTGACGGGTATAGATGCAAACGGTATACCCTATAATATTGAATTGCCGCAGCAATACGTGGAGAAGTGGGCGAGAAGCAACGGCGTGCCCTTTTTGGACCTATTGCCGATACTGCGGAATCGCGTCCAGGAGGAGAACCTATGCCTGTATCCCAATGGGCTGGACATGCATCTAAACACCACGGGGCATGGCATCATGGGACGAGCGGTTGTGGAGTTCTTTGAATATGTTGTTGAAGACGAATCTGACCAGACAAAGTAGAATAGACCTGGGATGCGTGCGAGGGGCGTGAATAGCGACAACTGACGGGCGCGGTTGGCGCGAGAGCAGTATACAGTGCGCCCAGCCAGAACAGGTCCGGATCGGCTCACGCTCCTCCTCGATCCACAAGCGTATAAGCGTCACCTGCAAAGCAGGGCGGTCCCAGTTGCGCTAATCATCATAGGGACGGGTGGGGGTATCGACTGCTAGGGATGACTGCGGCCTCAGAGCATTCCAGACTGACGACTCGGGCGTTTTGGGATAGAAACCCGTGCGGTCTCAGTGCTACCTGGGAGCAGGCCAGGAACCTACGGTATGCCGTAACAGACCCCTATCTGCTGCGATATCTCACACAGGATCGTTTCCGCGGTCATACCGTTCTTGAGATCGGGTGTGGTCAGGGTTTCGACGCCTGTGAAATTGTGCGCTACTGTGATCGATACGTGGGTGTCGACCTATCGGGTGAGTCTCTTCGCATTGCGCAGAGGGAGGTGAGGCGGCAATGCCCTTTGAGCGCCCGATCCGAGTTCCTTGTGGCGGATGCAGAGCGCCTTCCGTTCCACAACGGGCAGTTCAGCCTCGTATACTCTATCGGCGTGTTGCATCATACGGGGGACTTTCCCGCCGCCGTTCGGGAGATCCATCGTATTGTGCAAAAGGAGGGTGAGCTAATCCTAATGCTCTACCGCTCTTTCACACCGCTTTGGTTCACGCTGCGAGCGGTCCGTGGCTTGTTGAGGATACCTTTTTTGGGCGGCTGGATCCGGGAGCGGGCAATGAGATCGCTCCGCTCTACGAAAACGCATGATCCGGACTCTCTTACGGGAACGGTGTTTCTCGAACTCATCGGAGCTCCCATCATCGACACATACACACTTGGCGACCTTCGTAAACACTTCGATGGGAGGTTCACGATCGAGCACGCCACCTGCTTTCGAGTCGGGTTCGATCAACTGATACGTTGTATGCCCAAGGTGGCACAGCGTTGGTGGCCTCGTGAGGCAATAGATGGATGGGAGAGGAGGTTCCGCCAGTGGCTTGGGTTCTACCTGATGATCACCGCAAGAAGGCAATAGCCAACATTGTGAGATGCGGAAGGTCGACGCGTGGACTTTTTCGGCACGCACGCGAGGCACGAAACGAACACCTCAACAGAGGCCCAGAACCGCAATAGCGTGGAAGAGCAACCGTGAAAGAGGGTACGAGGTCACGAAGATGGACCTGGCACGTGGCGCGCCTTTGTGTATGCGCCGGCGCGTTGGTGTTTGTCCTCTCAGGATTAGAGTGGGGCCAGTTGCAGTCCGCCTGGGGGAGCAGTGATAAGTTGCTGCTCATTGTGTCCTTCAGTGCCTTTTTACCGGTGCTGTTTCTTCAGTCTCTGCGGTTTCTCTGGATGCTCAAGGCCCAGAGCATTTCTGTCAATTATTGGGAATCGGTGAAACTGAGTTGCATGGGCAACTTCTTCAACAACTTCGTTCCGGCTGGCCTGGTCGGTGGGGACGTCGTTAAAGCGTACTACGTTGCCCTACGGACGACTCACAAGACCGAAGCAGTTACTGCCGTTGTTCTCGATCGAGTACTTGGGCTGGTTGTCCTTGTGTCTTTTGCCCTCGCTGGACTTATCATCAGACTCGATGGGAAAATCGGTGGCGCCGGATGGCTGCCCGGTGGTCTGTATGTGGGGCTTGTTTTATTCCTACTCCTCATCCTGTTTATCGTCGTCTCACGTTACCCGCCAACCGCCTACGCGCTCAGGCAACTGATCGAGCGGTTGCCGGCTGCGGGTCAGCTTCGTAGAATCAGCAGAGCAGCGCGCCGACTGCGAGAGCACTGGCCGTTGACCATCGCTGCCGTTTTTGCTACATTCGTGGCACACGCTTTTATTCTAGGCTCCTTTACCGTGGCAGCGATCGCCGTTGGCATGCAGGCTGATTTCATCGCCTATTTCGCGTACTTGGCCATAGCTCTGGTGATCGCAGCCATACCAATCTCGCCCGCGGGACTGGGAACGATGGAGGCAGCCATGACTCTCCTTCTGGTGGGCGCGGGCCTTGGGCAAAAGGAGCAGGTCCTCTTGCTCGCTCTGGGAATGCGAGCGATTCAACTATTCTGGGCTCTACCCGGTGGCGCGATGTTCGCAACAGGTGCATGCCGACCGCGCCCAGTTAAGCCGACAGACATTGAAACCGAAGCAGTCGTGGACGGCTAGGGACAACAGCTGCGGCGATTCAAACATCATACCGACAGCACAGACGAGCAAATTGGAGTGCTCGCAGACATCAGGTAACCGTTTTCCATTGTGCAAGATGCAACCATAGAAGCCTGCTCAATGGTCGACGTTTCGATCATCATAGTAAGCTACAATACGCGTAGTCTTCTACACAACTGTCTTGCCTCTGTGCTTTCGGGCATGAAGGGGCTCGCCGGGGAGGTATTCGTCGTCGACAATGCGAGTTCCGACGGCTCGGCGGCTATGGTTCGGCAGGACTTTCCCGATGTGCATTTGCTCCCCAACAACTCGAACAGGGGCTTTGCAGCCGCCAGCAACATCGCCATGAAGCGGGCTTTGGGCAGATATATTGTTCTGCTAAACTCCGACACGGAAGTCTCGAAGGATGCGCTGGTGAGACTTGTGCGGTTCATGAATAAACACGCCACAGTGGGATACTGTGGACCGCGGCTGCTCAACGGCGATGGCAGTCACCAGGTGTCCGCAAGGAGATTCCCAACTCTGCTGAGTGCAGCCTGTTCGATCCTGGGTCTAGCACGGCGATACTGCAACAGCCGCCACACACTTGATCTTCATATGACGTTTGGAGAGCGCAGTAACTTCAAAGCTGACTGGCTGAGTGGCGCGTGTCTGCTGGTGCGTGGGGACGCCGTGGGCCAGGTGGGTGTTCTGGATGAGGGATTCTTCCTGTATTTTGAGGAGACAGATTGGTGTCGGCGTATGGCCAAGGCCCGATGGGAAGGGTGGTATATAGGGTCAGCCGAGGTCATACACCTTGGTGGGCAGAGCTTGGGACCCGACGAGATGGGTGGGCCTTTCTCCGGTGACCATCCGGTGCACTGGGTCAAGAGCCGCCGTCGATATATGCGCCGTTATCATGGCCTGTTGGGAATGATACTGTCAGAGTTCATCCAGATAGTCCTCTACGCCGCGATCTGGGTCCGCCACTGCTGGCGAAGTGAAGATCAGAGCCGTACGAAGGCAAAAAGGGCGGCCACGGCAATTCGTCACATGTTGGCAACATGAACGACAGACCAATGACTGCGAACCTACCCGCAACCTCTTCTGATGCCGAACTGCCCCCTATCAGTATCATAGTCATCGGCCGCAATGAGGGCGAACGCCTCGAGCGTTGCCTGAAGTCGATTCGGGCCGCCGACTTCCCACAAGAGAAGATCGAGCTGGTTTATGTGGACACTGACTCGACGGATGATAGTCGTGCAGTAGCCGAAGGTCTTGGAGCAAAGGTTATCTGCATCAACCCGCGGCACCGCAGTGCGGCCGCCGGTCGAAATGCTGGATTGTCTGTCGCGCGTTGCGAGCTCGTTCATTTCCTGGATGGTGACACTGTTCTCGACAAGGCATGGCTGGCCAAGTCCGCCAAAACGATGCGCGATCCGCAAGTGACGGGTGTCTACGGGAGGCGGGAGGAGATGGCACCACAAGCCACCATCTACAATTTCTGGATGCACCATGATTGGTATGTGCCGCCAGGTCGAGTGGAAACCTGCGGGGGCGATGTCCTTTTCCGTCGTGATGCATTGCTCAAGGCCGGCGGCTATGACCCGTCTCTCATCGCCGGCGAAGAGCGAGATCTCTGCTTTCGTCTAATCCGTGATCAGGGCGTCACCATCATCAGGCTCGACGAGCCAATGGCCCTACATGACGCGAACATGACACGGTTTGGCCAGTACTGGCGGCGCTGTTTCCGGTCAGGCTACGCCTACGCACAGGTCAGCGCCCGCTATCCCGGCCTTCGAACATGGAGGCGTACCTGCGTGCGCAATCTTGCCCACGCCCTGGCTGCTCTTGCGGTTGTGGCTTTGAGCGTTGGGTTGCCATCAATCTGGCCAGTGGTGATCTGGGTTGGATTGCTTGCCATAGCACTTACGCGGGATGCCGGGCGCTGTCGGCGGCAGGTTGGATCGATCGGTGGAGCATTCTTGTATGCTTTGCACCATTATCTTTCAAAAGTGCCAATGGTGATGGGCCACCTGGCCTACTACCGAAGACATCTGTTCGGTGGTCGCCCAAAGGAGCTCATCGAGTATCGAACCGATTCGAACTCGCGAGTGCGAAATGAAAGCACCGTTGCGCACGTAAACGAAGGTTCGCGGTGACCATGTCGGGGCTGTTCGGATATCTCGATCCACATAACAATCTACGGCCCGAATCGGCGGAGAAGATGGGGCGCGTCATGGGCTGCCCCGCGGATCGATCCTTCGTGATCCTTCGCGGCCCGCAAGCTGCGATTGGCTGCATCAGCAAGTGCATTTACCCAGGCGAGGGAGAGCTTCTCGTAGGAGACAATTCCCATCGCACGTGCTTGTTTCTGGGTCGCATCCTGGGTGTTGACGGTCCATGCCAGGGAGTCGACCGCGTGGGTGCAGCCCGCAGAGCATTTCTCGATGATGCGTCGCCCGCATCTCTCCGCTCAGCCAACGGTCCTTTCGCAGCAGCCGTCCTGGACGAAGAGCACGGCTGCCTCGAATTGATTACAGACCGATACGGCATGTACCCGATCTATGTTGCCACCTATCGATCGGCGGTGCTCTTTAGCACCCAGATCAAGGGACTTCTAGCGGTGGGTGTCTTGCCGCTCGAGTTGAATGCCTTGGCCGTTGCTCTCATGATGAGCATAGGCGAGTTGGTGGGCGAGCACACACTGCTGCAGGCGGTACGGTTGCTGCCCGCCGGCTCAAAGACCGTCTTTTCTGCTGGTGCGGAATCGGTGACTCGCTACTGGCAGTACCAGTTCGACCAACAGGAGACGGATTTCGACCGGACCGCCCGCCGGCTGGGACAACACCTTCGAACTGCTGCGGCGCGGGCCTGCACCGATGC
>CAYOQG010000043.1:0-20330 GCA_964405925.1 uncultured Phycisphaeraceae bacterium
GTCCGGGGGCGCCGGATGCTGTTCATCGATCTCGACGCGGACATCGCCACGCAGGTTGCCACGTCCATCCGTGCCCTGGCCAGTCTTGCGGAAATCGAATCGATCTATGTTCCGCAGGTTCTGCGCGAGTTAATCGACCAGACTGAACCGTGAGCTTGCCGCTCCCTGGCCGAGACGCGATATGTGCAATGCCTGCCTGTCACAGGGTGGTGCCCGGAAGCATGCAGTGGCGTAAAAATGCAGTTACCCGCCGAATCCACTTGTCTGACTTACGCCCATCTCCCCAGAAAGCGCTAGCCAAACTCCTGAAACCGGCGGGTCGCCTGCACTCAAAGCTCTTCAAGGAACCCGGGTATCGTTCCTTGCCGTCCCCCCTCTCGGTCGGTATCCCCTATTGCAAGGCCGTTTCGTTCCAAGGGTGAGGATGTACAAGGGGCGTGCCACAAACGGCAGAGAAATGGGCAAATCCATGACGCTCGTAACCTATTGATATAAAGACAGTTATGATTCTGTCGCTGTTCTGAGATCGGAGTGTGCCCGTCACCTCTGGGTCATGAGCCAGGTTCCGCTGGGGAAAACCTGGGTACTATTGCCCGGATCCTATGGACGCCGACGGTTCTTGCCGGGCAGGGTCCATCCAGAACAAGGCGGCGACATGAGTTGGCTCTTTCGTGTTTCAGTCGCCCTCATGGGGTACGGCAGGAATCTGGGCTGGAGGCTCCAACGGCTCAACCAGCGTTGGGATGGCCTGTGTAAGCCGCAGAACGGTATCCCCAGAGTCAGCGAATGCCTCTTTGGTCAGCGCTATCGCGCGCTTACGGCACCAACTGCGCTCGGCGGATGCGTCTGCCGTCGGTAGCTGTTCCCGCCAATCGGTCATCAGGTGGATCCGTTCCAACTGGATCGCTCGGATTGCCGCTGCTCGCTCATCGTCATCCGAAAACCAATCAAGGCACCGCTCCTCGAGCTGTAAGAGCAAGGCCAGCGCGGCAGCTATACCGCCCCGTTGGGCAATCAGCCTGCATCGCAAAAGACGCGAGAAGAAGGCGTATGGCATCGAGTCCGGCGGAGGATCGGTGAGCGCCAATTCGAGAATGGAAAGGGCGCGGTCCGGATCATCCTCCAAACTGCGTAGGAGTGCCTGCCAGAATGTCGCCGCCGCGACTACGCGGGGATCATCCTGCTCCATCAATCGTGACAGCAGGGATGCAGCCTGGCGGATTTCCTCGACGCCCTTGTCGTCCCGACCGGCCAGCAAATAAGCGCGCAAGGCGCCAGAGAACGCGCGTAGGGTCTGCACATGCTCTTGGACTCTTGTCGCCGATTCGGCGAGGGGATCCGCTTCGTTGTCCACCCGGACGGCTGTCTCGGCTCGCGCGAGCAGCTCATCTGCGCGATCAAGTGCGTCGCGGATCCTCGGCTCGTCTATTTCATCCGGGTCGACCGGAATCCTCAGTAACCGCCGCGAGCAAACCGGTTCGAGTTCAAAGGCCAGGATCAGGTTGGCAGCGGCAAGAAGATGCTTTGCCTGCAATCGTCGGGTTTGCTCCACCTCGGCTTGCTCAACGGACCTCGCCACGCGCTCGGTGACGAAATGGATGTATGCGGCGTCATCGTTGAACCCCGTCATTGGCGTGAGCCGCACGCGTGGGATGCCCGGAGGACTTGATCGGGTGGAGTGGGACGCGCCCTTCGGCGCCTCTGGCTGCTCGATGATAGCGCGGGCAACCCACACGCACGGACCGAGCACGCAACCGAGTGCGGGGAGCATGATTAGTACCCGCTGCAGCGTCTTGGATCGCGCCTGATTCACGGTCAATCCTTTTCCTTTCCGAAGCCAGTGTAGCCTATCTGAATCCGATCTTGAACCTCAATGATTCTTCCCGCGGGACCAGGCAGCCTTGGGGACAGAGTTCTTCGATTCGCTCCAAGCCCGCATTGACGCCTAATTCGGGGATGCCTAGACTTTCATGACCCGTGCTGCCGCTTCGCTCGCGCGCGCCAGCACGGAATGTCGCATGCTGTGGTCTTGCCCGCCTGCAGATCCGAGCTCACTGCAGGCGTCTCCTCGAAGAGCCTCGGACCGACCTGATGACGCAGGTTAATACGATGGAGCCAGGGTCACCCTTGTGGTTTGAGTCCGGCCATGAGGGATCCGCCTCGTTCAACCTTTCTGGCGGGGCAGTCCTGACGGCCTGGGTGACCTCGGTCACGGTCCACACCCTGTTGTTCTTCGGCATGTTGGGCGTTGTGTTCCCGTTTTCGCCCTCCGCCAAAGAGACAGAGCCGCTCGTCGTGCACGCCGAGATTATCGACGGCGTCGAGCCGGCGCCCATGATAGCGACGCTACCGCACAATCTTCCCGACCCCGCCCTCCAACCCGAGCAGATCCATGAGCGACTTGTTCCCAAGGAATTCACGGATCTATCGCAGCTGACCATGGCCCCAAAGCCAGACCTGGCCATCATCGGAATCGGCGCCGGAGGTGGTGGTGACTTCTCGAAATACGGCCTGACCGTCGGTTCAAGTCCAGGGCCGGAGTTCTTCGGCTTGGGGGCCTCGGCTCGCGGGGCACGTAAGATCGTGTACGTGGTTGATCGTAGCGGCTCGATGATGGACACGTTCGTCTACGTCCAGGCGGAGTTGCGGCGGTCGATCAGTGCTTTGCGTCGCAGCCAGAAGTTCCACGTGATTTTCTTCAACACGGGCCTTCCACTTGAGAACCCACCCAAGCGGCTGGTGAGCGCGATTGACGCCCACAAGGAGCAGTTCTTCATGTTCCTGGAAGGCGTTACCCCATCCGGTGGGACGAAACCGGCGGCAGCCATGCGTCGTGCTCTCGCCCTGGAGCCCGATCTTATTTACCTTCTGTCCGATGGGATCGATTTTGAACCGCGTCTCCTGGAGGACCTTGACGAATGGAACCGAAGTCGCCGGGTGCAGATTTACACGATTGCCTATCTCGATCAAACAGGACGTGAGTTACTCGAACAGATTGCCCGTGAGCACCGCGGGGAATTCAAGTTTGTTTCCGAGGACGACTTGCCGTGATCCCATGAGCTTTGTGATACGCAACCGATTCCTGGCTATTGGATGCATGCTGGTCGCCTCAACCTCACGGGTGATCTATGCTGATCAGATCGTCACTGACACCGAGAATTACACCGGTGCGCGTCTGATCGCTTTCGAGAATGGACAACTGCGCTTCCGGACCGCGGGCGGAGAGCTCAAGACCGCCTGGCCCCATGAAGTGAGTCTGCTGATCGTTGATCGTGGGGGCACGTTCGACGACTTCAATCAGGCTGAGCGGTTCTTCGCCAGCGGCGAGCCGGAGCGTGCCATTGTCCGCTATCGACGGGCGCGCGGGCCCAGTGAGGAGTCCTGGTCGGACTTGATCACTGCGCGAACACTTCTCGCGTGTGATGCAGCCGGCCAACTGGACAAGGCGACGGCCAACTTCATTCAACTGCTCGAGGGACGGCGGACGGGGCCCGCGGCGGCCAGGCTTTTTCCCAAGAACATTCCAAAGCAACGCGACGGGAAGGTTGTTCGGGCGATCGAGCAATTGGACGGAGTGCTTCGCAAGGCCCCAGAGGATGACCAGCAAGTGCTACTGGAACTGCTCCGTTACGAGATTCTTCGGCGAACGGACGACAACCGTGCCGTTCGGGCCGCGCAGAGGGTGGCTACGTTGTCGATCCCGCCGGATGCACGATCAGGGCCAGCTTTTGCGATCCTGCTTGATGGTATGGGGAGAGCCCTGGATGAAGATGTCAAGTTTGTGTCACCAAGTGCGTTGGACTGCGCGATCCGTGATTGTCCGGAATCGGTGCTGCCGGGGTTTTTGTTGCTGAAAGGGCGATTCCTGCTGAAGTCGGCGTCGAATCGGGAAGGGGCGATCCGGGCTGCATGGGCCTTTATGCGGGTTGCGATTCACTTCCCCGACGATCCACGGGCGGGCGACGGCCTGTATGGGGCGGCGTTGGCCCTCGAACGTATCGGACGCACCGGGAAGGCGAAGGAATTGCTGGAAGAATGCCTCGGGCATGGTCAATTAACGATTCAGACGCGACAATCCGCGGACAAGGCCCTGCAGCGATTGCGGGCATCTGAGGGTTCTGCGAACTAGTGTTGGGAACGTTGAGACACAGTGCTGCATTCACCTAGGAGGCTTCCGTGTTGCTTCGAGTAGTTTATCTGGCGTGCTTCTTGGTTCTGGTCGTGGTGATAATCCTCGTGGTTCCTGCGTGGGCCCAGCCAGAAGGGGGCGCCGTCGCAGGCGCTGCAGCCCCAGACATCAACTACTTTGACTTCTTCGTGCGCAAAGGCGGTCCAATTGCCCTGGTGTTGATTGTGTTGTCAGTGGTCACCATTGCCCTGACCATTGAACACACTCTTTCGATCAGGCGGGCAACCATCGTGCCCGGTGAGGCTGCCCGGCGCACGCAGGAGCTCATCGAGAAGAAGGATTACCTGGAGGCGATCAAATTCACCGCGGAAGATCCGAGCATGCTTGGTTACGTCCTGAACGCCGGGTTGCTTGAAGCATCCAATGGTTACGCGGCGATGAACCGAGCCCTGGAGGAGACGCTCGACGAACGCTCTGCGAGGTTGTTTCGCAAGACCGAGTATCTTCACATTATCGGCAACGTCTCGCCCATGATCGGATTGCTGGGGACGGTGACGGGAATGATCCTCCTCTTCGCCGAGATCCATGCGAGCGACACCTTCCCCGGTGCCAGAATCGTAGCGGATAAGATCGCAGTTGCCCTCATCACGACGTTCTGGGGTCTGGCGGTGGCGATCCCTGCGCTCAGTATCTACGCCGTATTTCGCAACCGCATCGACGTACTGACAGCGGAGTGTGCCCTTGCTGCGGAGCATCTTCTCTCCGTGTTCAAGCCGGGCACCTCGTCCGACGAGGGTGGTGCTCTGGAAGCCGGAGACGCTGCCCTAACAACGACACCAAGTTAGGAGACAGCGCAAAGCGCGAGTAGAGACACCAGATGCGTTACCGACGTGACGATCGCCGCAGCCTTGACGTGCTGGCCTTCAATGGCACCCCGATGGTCGACGTGATCTTTCTGCTCACCATCTTCTTTATGCTGGTGAGCCGCTTCTCCTCGGCTGAACAGGTGGCCATGGAGCTGCCAAAACCAGCCGACAGTCGAGCCGAGGTCGTCAAGATGCCGGATCGCGTGGTTATCAACTGTCGTCTGGCCGGGCCGGACGACGAATTGGGTCGAGATGTGCTCTACAGCATCGGGCCCAACCGTCCGGAATCGTTGTCCGTGATCTCCGACCGTCTGGCAGCGATGAAGCGAGCGGTGCCGGATCTGAAAGTTGTCGTGCGGGCGGACCGCCGTCTTCGCTATATCGACGTCCGTCGGGTGATGCGTGTGATTGCCGAACATCAGGTCGAGATGCTGAACGTCGTTGCCCATGTCGGGGAGGAGGAGTGACATGGGTGCGACGGAGCGATCTGCCTCCAGGCGGGCTGGTTTCATGGGGGGTGGTCGACCCGGCCGCTCGTGGCGGCGAGGCAGAGGTCCTGGAGGAGTTGGGGCAGCTATCGCGGTCAACTTTGCACCTATGATCGATGTCACGTTCCTGCTGCTCATCTTTTTCCTCGTCACCACGAGCTTCGAACGGGCCGAAGGCATCCTGGCGTCGGACCTGCCGCGCGACCGAGGGACCCCCATGGTGGCGCTGCCGCTTAGCCCGATCGTAATTCGACTTTCCCAAACCGGGGTCAAGGCAGAGGACATCGCGATTAGCATCGATCGCTTCGACCCCGTGCCTCAGGATTTTGAGGAACTGCCTGCGGTGCTCGCCCAGATCCATCAGCGGCCCGGTTTCGACAAGCAAACACCGGTTGTGATCGTCGCGGAGAACGATGTGCGCTGGGACCACGTGGTCAATTGCTGGAACGCCGCTCTGCGGGCGGGGTGTGAGAGGATCGCGTTTGCTGAGCCATGAGCTACGATTGGCGTTTTCCTCTGCCCTCGCGCCGCTCCTGATTGTCTCTTGGGCGACGGGTGATCAGCAGCCTGTGCAGACGCCGACGGTCAAGCCGGCAGAGGAGTCCCGCCTTAGCACGGCCATCTTTCACGCCGGCCTTAAAAAACGCGGGCTGACCGACCTGCTTGAGCTTCACCTTGCGGAGTTTCCGCCAGGCAATCCCATCGAAGCTCTTCTGATGACGTACGAAATCAAGCTTGCGGAGTTCGCCGATCCGACGCTCCGGCCCGACCTGCGAAGACTTGCACTAGACGAGGCCAATCGTCTGCTGGAACAACTGCTCGAGGAAAGCAGTGACGATCCCCGCCGGTTTGAGTGGCGGTTTGCGCTCGCCCGTTCGCTCATCTATGACCAAGCGGAGCCTTTCTTCACCAGCGTCCTGTATCGCGGTGGAAGCGAGACAGACCGTAGTCACCTCCTCGCTCTGACCACGCGAGCCGTCCAGGCGATAAGGGGCCTGCTTGACGAGCTTGCCAAGGAATACGATCGCGTCGATGGATTGTCGATCGAGGAGTTCGAGAAGCTGGAAGCGAGCGGATATGTTGAAGAGCTCGACCGACTGGGACCGCGTGCCGAGTACTTGCTGCTCTGGGTGCTTTTCTATGACTCGCTGCCGCGCGGGGCCAATGATCCCGTGCGACTGAGTCAGCTCAATGAAATCATCGGCTGGATGGAGGCGAATCCGCTGGTCCTGACAACGCCGCATCAGACCAGCCATGTCCAAGTGCAGGCGCTTTTCCTGGCCGGTGCCTGCCACCGCCTGCTCAACAACCACCAGGCGGCCCGTGCGCACCTCGAGCGTGCTCTTGCGGTGGCGGACGGAATCACCGACACCGTCGAGCGGGAGCGCATCGACTGGGCGGTGACACTGTCGTGGCTGGAGCGCATTCGGAACGATCGAGATGACGGCCGCACTGATGAAGCCCTTGCTGCGCTGGCGAAGTTTCGCCAGGTCATCGCCTCGCAGCACGGCGACAACTTTGGGTTGCGGGTCGTAGCTGCATTGCTGGAGCGGTCGATCTACCGCGCTCGTGCGGCCGTTGCGGAGAGTGCGGATCAGACGGCTGAGGGTGAACAGTACCGAACTGCCGCCTTTCGACCACTGGTGCTTCTGGCCCAGCAGGAACCGGACCATCGCGACGAGCTTTACGCCATAGTCTACGGGTTGATTGACGCGAACGCTGATCCGGCCAGCCTCGACCCCTTTGAGCAATGCACTTTGATGGCGGGTCTGCTCTTCGACGCCGATCAGTCGCCCGAGCTTGCACCCTCGGTATGGGATCGTGTAATCGAGGTAGGCGACGTGTTCCTTGCCCATGTCGAGCCGGGTGCAGGATCGTTGGTACCGGAAGTCAAGTACAACCAGGCCGTCGCCCATTACCGTAGCGGCCGGCTGGCTGCCGCTATCGAGGGCTTTGTGGATGTAGCGAAAGAGCATCCGACCTTTGACGGTGCACCGCAGGCGGCGAGCTTCGCCGTGCAGCTCGGTTTTGAGCTGTTCAACGATCCATCCTTCGGTTCCCATCCGCAAGCCCGACGATTGTACCGCGAGTCTTTGGAGTTGCTGACCACCCAATATGGCCACACCGATGCCGCGGGTTACTGGCGTTTCTTTTATGCGCAGTTGCTCGAGGAGCTCGAAAAGTTTGACGCTGCCGCCGAACAGTACGCCCAGGTTGGCCCCACTCACGAGCACTACGTAAAGAGTGTGTTCTTGCGTGCCCAGTGTCTGGCACTCGCCTTGCAGCGGGTGGCAGCGGAAACGTCGGCCGACGAGATCGAGCTCCAGCGCCGGACTCACGAGTTCTTCGCTGCCTATCGTGAACTCGTGGCGCTGGTGACGACAGAATTGGGCCGCGGACAAACAGCGGCGCAGCGTTCGACCCTGGAGGGTCTTCTGGGGAAGGCACGTTTGGCGGCCGCTGAAGTCCAAGTGCTGCCCCATGTCGATCAGCACGCCCAGGCGCTATTGGCCGTTGCCGACTTTGAGAACGAATACCCAAGCGAGAAGGCCCTGGCCGGCCGCGTCTGGCGCGTCCGGTTGCTGGCCTACGAAAAGCTCGGTCGGCTTGATGAGGCGACCCGAGCCATACCAGCTTACATGGCGGCGGATCCGGAGGACGCCGGTGCAACACTTCAATCACTCTATCACGACCTGGCAAACGACGTTGCCCGACTCCGAGCCTTGGGGAAGGTCAGCGCTGCCGAGCGGAAGGCGGAACTCGCCCTGCTGCTCGCCGAGCAGATCCGTGCCTGGGCGGCGACTTCCCAAAATCTGTCCACGATGCCGGACCAGGACGCTTTGGCCTTGCAGCTCGCAGAGGCCAACCTCAACGCCGGTCACCCTCGAGAAGCGCTTGAACTGTTCGATATGCTGCTGGGATCGTCTGGGGATTCCCCGCCGAATCAGCGCCCAGGACCTTTGTCCGCGATCGTTGGCCGAGCTGAAGCACTGTTTCAGCTTGGAGAGTTGAACCGGGCGCTCGTCGAATTCAATCGGTTAGCGATTTCACTGCCGTCTGATGATCCGATTCGTTGGCGGTCGCTCTTGCGTGATCTTGAGTGCCGTACTGCCTTGAAGGAGCCACCGCAAGGAGTCATCAAGGTCATCCATCAGCAAAAGAACCTGTTTCCTGATCTGGGAGGGCCGAAGTTTGCGCCACAGTTCGAGAGACTCTTGCGTGAGAACGAACGTCGTGCCGATGAAGACCTCTAGGGTCAACCAGTACCTGCGTCATGGTCGCGTTGACCTGGGCAGAACGCTTGAATAGACTCCCCACGAAGATGAGGCAGCTTGAGATGTTGCGCGCCAGTCAACTCGATGTGGATCGTGCTTTTGTGTTGACAGTCGACATTCAGGAGAGACTCCTGCCTTTCATTCGTCACCACGATCGCATCATCGCGGCCAGTCGAAAGCTGCTGGATGCGGTCCGCATTTTCGAGCTCCCGGTCCTGGCCACAGAGCAATATCCCAAGGGCATTGGCGCAACCCAGGCTACGATCAAGCACTGTCTGGAGGAAAATGGGGCCGCGAGAGTCGAGAAGCTCACGTTTAGCGCATGGGGTGAAACCGCGGTCCGCAAGGCGATCTTGGCAATCGACCGACCGCAGGTGATCTTGACCGGTATCGAAGCCCATGTGTGTGTCCAGCAGACCGCCCTTGACTTGGTGAGCAGAGACTACGACGTCTTTGTGTGTGCCGACGCAGTCGGTTCGCGAGGTCGGCTCGACTATGAGTGCTCGCTTAACCGAATGCGACAGGAAGGCGCTTGGGTTACGACGGTCGAGAGCGTGCTGTTCGAGTTGTGCAATCGCTGTGACACGCCGCAGTTCAAGGCCATGCTCGAGGTGATCAAGGAAGTCCCGCCGGCTGACGACTGATCGTGTGGGTACATGTTGGGTCTTATGGGGCGGCGGGCGTAATCAACTGGTTCGTTTCGATGGAATACGACGAGTACGCAGACGAAGAATGGGTCGAAGACGAAGAAGGCGATCCCGAGGACGATGTTCTGACGTGCCCGTCCTGCCACAAAAGCGTCCACGAGGATACGCAACAGTGCCCGCACTGTGGTGATTGGATCGTCCCCGTTTGGCCGCGAAAACGGGGGAAGGGCATGATCTGGTTCATTGCGGCCGGCCTGGTCATCCTTTCGTTTGTTCTGGTGAAACTCTGGCGGCTTTTCAGGTGACGTACATCGCGATATCCGATCCGTGGTGAGATCAGCGGATTGCGGTTTGGGAAGCTGCCAGGTGTTGGCGTGCGACTAGGTGGACCCTGTATCGGGTCCAGCGAAAGATGCACTGTCCCAGGTGTGGCAACAGATTGTCCGAGTCGCAGCACGGTGAGTGCCTCGCGTGTGGGACCAGGCTCCCTCAGGTCTGGGCGACTGCGCTCGACCCTCATAAGCGTGAACCGATGGCGGTGGACCTGGTGGTCGAGCTGTTCGGGCGTTACACGGCTGAGCAGATCACGCAGTCCTGGTCCGATGAACCCAGACCCAGTACTCGACGGATCGAGGAGGCCATCGCCGCCACCTGGGCGCAGGAGGAGATGTTGGCCGCTCGCTACGGACGCACCCTGTACAACGATGAACTGGGAAGACTCTTGCGGGCCGATCTCACGCCTTCATCGCTGCATCTGCATCTTGGACTGACCTGCTACCGTGACTTCGTGGGTACGAATCTGAACAATGCCGAGCTCGTTATGAGTGAGCACCCTGACGCCTTGGCCAACCCGCTCGGTACGAGTGTGACCGTCGTAACCAGTGACAATCTTTTGGCTTTCGGGCGACGCAGCCAGCGCGTTGCCTATCACGGACGACACCTGCACGCGCTGGGGGGAATGCTCGAGCAATTGGATCGTCTAGCGAACGGGGGTTATGACCTCTTCGCCGCCGCATCACGCGAGCTGCACGAAGAGCTGAACGTCCGCGGGGACGAGATAGCCGAGATGGTCATCGTGGGTCTGGTGCGGGATCTGAGCATTCTGCAACCCGAGCTGCTCTTCGAGGCAGCGTTGTCGCTAACAAGTAAGGAACTGGAAGAGCGCTTCCCTTCGGCCCCGGAACACGAGGAGCATTCCCGGATCGAGTTTGTCCGCGGAGAACCGGCCGCCATTGCCTCGTTTCTTATGGAGGCAGAGCCCGTCACGGCTGTCGCCAAAGGGGCTCTTGTGCTGTACGGCCGTTCGCGATGGGGTGAAGCCTGGTACGAGCAGACGTGCGACCGCGTGTTCGGCTCTGTTCCGTTCGCAACCGTCTTGGATTCACGCAAGGACCAGACTGGCACGGGGTGATCACCTGCGTCAGATTAAAGAAAGCACCTTGTCCGCTCCGGGCGCCCATAGGACAGTCGCGACGACGGCTGCGTAAACCTCAGCCGCTCCGCCGCCGCGCAGGATCTTCGCACACTCGTTGATCGTCGCACCGGTGGTCTTGACGTCGTCGACGAGTAGGACTCGCGTACCTTCCAGCCTCACGCCCCGGCGGATGGCGAATGCCCCACGAACGTTCCTGGCTCGTTCGAGTGGGTCAAGCCCGATTTGATGGGGTCCGGACCTTACGCGTCGCAGCACGGACAGATGTGGCAGCCCGGTCTGTCGCTCTACTACGTTGGCAAGGACCTCCGCCACATGCAGGGGCCGTTTCAAACGCCGCCGCCAGTGTGTCGGGACCGAGACGATTAACTCGACTCGCTCGAGCCATGACGCATGGCCTATAGCCTCCGCCAGCCAGGCTCCGAGCAGGGGACCCAACCGCTCATGCCCGCTGTACTTGCACAGCCGCACAAGCTGTCCGAGGCTCCCACAATACTCACCAACGCGGACCGTCCCACCGACACGCGGGCGCCGAGGGCGACATTGGCGGCAGCGCCCCGAGGTGACCTCGAAGGGCGCAACGCTGACGGCGCACATCGGGCAGGCAGCCCGGCTTCGCTCATTCTCAACGATGGTGCTGCATTTCGCACATAAGAACTGGCACGGCGATTGAAGCTCTCTCGGCTGGGAGCACAGTGAGCAGCGAGTCGGAAACACCAGGTCAGCCGCACGGGAGGCAAAACGTCCGATCACTCCCTCCGCACCGTCCGTCGGCTTCGATCCGTTTAGAATTGTCTTCGTATTCTCAATAGTCATCCGATGGGTATAATACACGGCTCGAAACGGTTACGCTCGCCAAGGGCTGGTGCTGCTCTGATCAAAGAATCCCCTGGCAGGATGTTTTGACACTATGATACGTGGACTGTCCTTCGCTATTCTGGCTGGTGTTACACTGTCGCTGGCGCGAACAGCCGAGGCCCAGATGCCGGCGACCAAGGTCGTCGTGGCCGAGGCTCGCACGGTTGACTCTTCCCCCACGATCACGCTTGTCGGCACGGTCGAACCGCGCCGGCGGAGCAGAGTAAGTGTGGAAGTGGCGGGGGCGGTTGCCGAGATGACGGCCCGTGAGGGCGACCGCATTCCGGCAGATGGAGTGATCTGCAGGCTTGATGACGAGATTCTCGAGCTCCGTCTTGCCGAGGAACAGGCGAAGCTCGACGAGTTGAAGGCCAGGTATGAGGAATTGCTGGCAGGCACGCGAGCAGAGGAGCTGGCTCGGCTCAAGGCCCTTATGGAGGAAGCCGACGCGAGGTCCGAGCAGTGGCAGTTCGAGATGCAGCGGGTTGAGAAGCTCTATGCCGGCAGCGACTCGAACGATAAGGAAGTCTACGACACCCGGGCAGAGTTACTCGCCGCTCAGCGCCGCAGGGCGGCCGCCGAAGCCGATTACAGGCTCGGTGTCGAGGGTCCACGCAAGGAGGTCATTGCCCAGGCTGCCTATGCCGTTGCCCAGCAGCAGGCGGTCGTCAACAGGATCGCCGCTGACCTGAAGAATATGGTGATCCAGCCACCGTTTGCCGGGCACATCATCGAGCGCATTGTTGAAGTCGGGGAATGGGTATCGGTTGGCGATCCCGTAGTGGAGATGGCGGAGCTGGTCTCGGTGCTCGTTCAGATCAACGTTCCGGAGTCGGCTCTACCGTTTTTACACGTCGGCGATCCCGTTCGCGTCAGGGTCGACGCGCTCAAGCGCGTGTTCGACGGTCGCGTCAGATTGATCGTCCGTCAAGCATTCACCGACGCCCGCACGTTCCCCGCTGCCGTCGAAGTTGACAACCGCGAAGGATTGCTGGCGAGCGGGATGTTTGCACGCGTGACCGTGCCCGCCGGTCCGAGCGAGCAATCCGTGGCCGTACCCAAAGACGCCATCGTCGAACACAACGGAGTCACCCACGTCGCCATGGTCATCCCCGGAAAGAACGGGGCGATGATGGGCATGCTGGCACCGGTCACGGTCGGACTCGACGTGGGGGAGTGGATTACGATCACCTCCGGTAACGTGCATCCGGGTATGCAGGTCATTACCCGAGGGACCGAGCGGATGCTCCCTTTCCCCATGCCCATCGTGATCGTCGACGAACGCGGCACGCCCGTCGCCATGCCGGATGGTGAGCACGGTGCAGCAAAGGGGGGCGGCGCGTAATGGGTGTGATCCGGTTTGCCATTGAGAATCCTGTCAAGGTCGCGGTCGGCGTTTTCCTGCTGGTGATGTTCGGCCTGTTGAGCATTTTTCAGGTTCGCGTCCAACTCACACCCGATGTGGACCGCCCCATCATCACCGTGAGCACGTTCTGGGACGGGGCGAGTCCTCAGGAGATGGAGAGCGAGATCGTCGACCGGCAGGAGGAAAAGCTCAAAAACGTCAGTGGTCTCAAGAAGATGACCTCCACCAGCTCGCAAAACCGTGCCGAAGTCAGGCTCGAGTTCCCGGTGGGCATCGACAAGGACATCGCCTTCCGCGACGTGTCCGACAAACTCAGGCAGGTGACCGGATACCCGGAGGAGGTCGAGGAGCCCGTGGTCACCGCGACCGACAGCGGGATGGAGCAAACCATCGCCTGGATGATTCTCTATGCCAAAGGCGGCGAGGACGTCTCCCACCTCAAGACATTCATCGAAGACAACGTCAAACCGATCCTCGAGCGGGCGGAAGGCGTTAGCGAGGTCCCCGTCTACGGTGGGCGCGAGCGCGAGATCCAGATTGAGATCGACCCCTACAAACTGGCGGCCCGTGGTTTGACGTTCCGCGACGTTGAGCAGGCCCTGCGCGGACAGAACGAGAACATCTCCGCCGGAACGGTTGCGGACGGAAAGCTGGACTACAGCTACCGCACCCTTGGCGAGTACCGCGCGGTCGAGCAGGTCGAGGACACGGTCATCGCCTATAAGGCTGGCGGACCGGTTTTCGTCCGCGACGTCGCGACGGTTATCGACGGGTTCAAGAAGCCGGTCAGCTTCGTTCGCAGTAAGGGGCTGCCGGTGATGGCCTTGCCCGCACGTCGGGAGACCGGGGCCAACGTGATCAAGGCGATGGCCAACCTGAAGAAGCAGGTCGAGCTTGTCAATCGTGAGATTCTCGAGCCACGCGGGCTTGGTCTGGAGCTTACCCAAGTTTACGACGAAACCACCTACATCAAGAGCGCAATCCGGCTCGTCATCCAGAACATCTTCTTTGGCGGTTTTCTGGCGATTCTCGTGCTGACGGTCTTCTTGCGGAGCGGCAGTGCCATCGGGATCATTGCCGTAGCCATCCCGATCTCGGTGATTGGCACGCTCCTGGTTATCACTCTGCTGGGTCGAAGCCTGAACGTGGTTCTGCTCGCGGGGATGGCATTTGCCGTCGGGATGGTCGTCGACAATGCCATCGTCGTGCTCGAGAACATCTATCGACACCGGTCGATGGGCAAGGGCAAGCTTCAGGCTGCTCTCGACGGTGCCCACGAGGTCTGGGGTGCGGTTCTGGCGAGCACACTGACGACGATGGCCGTCTTCCTTCCCGTCATCACCGTCCAGGAGGAGGCGGGCCAGCTTTTCAAAGACATCGCCATCGCCATCGCCTCGGCTGTCGGCTTGTCGCTGATCGTGTCCGTTCTTGTGATTCCGCCGCTCGCGTCGAAGTACTTTCAGGCGTCCAAGGGCGCGGCGATCGGGGACAAGCCCTGGTGGTTTGCGACGTGGGTGTCGAGGCTTGTGGGGAGGATCAACCGCCGCGTCGACCGGAGGGTCTTGGTTGTTGTCGGCTTGTCTGCGTTGGCGGTTGTCGGAAGTTGGTGGTTGATGCCGGCTACCGAATACTTGCCCGCCGGCAACAAGAACCTTGTCTTCGGGTTTTTGTTCTCCCCTCCAGGGTACTCCCTCGAAGAGTATCACCGCATGGGCACGATCGTCGAGGAGGGCGATCCGAACGATCCTTACGACGGTATTCGCCCCATGTGGGAGGCAAAGGTGGGCTCGGAAGAGGCCAAGAAGCTTCCGCCCGTGCAAATCGCTCTGGGCAAGGAGGGCAAGGACATTCGCACCGTCGTGCCCCCACCGATTGAGAACTTCTTCTACGTCTCTTTCAGTGGGATGGCCTTTATGGGGTGCACGTCACGGGAGCCGGCCGACGTTCGGCCATTGGTCGACGTCATGACCCGGGCGGCTGCGCGCGTTCCCGGTGTGTTCCCCATGTTCAGCCAGAGCTCATTGTTCGCCTCCGGTATCCGCGGAGGCAACACCATCGACGTGGAGATACGTGGCGATGATCTTGAACAGGTTGCCGATGCCGCGATCGCCATTCGTCAGAAGATCCAGGAGCTCGGCTATCAGTGGCCCTCCGCCACACCGGCGAATTTTCATCTCGGGCGCCCGGAGTTTCAGCTTGTCCCTGATCGAGCCAAAGCAGCCGATCTGGGCCTCGATGTCCTTGATGTGGGGTTCATCGTCCGTGCTTGCGTTGATGGTGCGTTTGTCGGTGAGTTCAACGACCGTGGCGACAAGATTGACATGGCTCTGACAGTGGCTGATACGAAAGAGGCCACCATGCCCCAGATTGGCCAGATACCGATCTATACCCCCTCTGGCAACATCGTCCCGATCACATCCGCGGTCGAGTTTCGTCGAACGACAGCACCGCAGCAGATCACCCACATTGAGGAGATGGGCTCGGTGACGCTGTCCGTCCAACCGAAGACCGGTGTGCCGCTACAGGAGTCGATGCGCGATTTGGAGGAAAACGTGGTCGGGCCCCTTCGCGAAACCGGTGCGATTCCCACCACGGTGATCACCGCACTGGCCGGAACAGCGGATAAGCTGACCCAAACGCAGCGGGCCCTGATCGGCGATTTTCGTGACACGGTCAGGCATCCTCGGCTTTTCGGTTTGTCGATTCCACTGTCGCTCGGTGTGATTGGCTTGATAGCCTTGTTGCTGGTTGTCACAGCCGGGCTGGTGGCGGGGCCACGAATGGCTGTGATGGTGGCGATTGGTGCGATCGTCGTGTCCGCCGTCGGCATGTTGGCACTGAATCCCGATCTGGCGTTGATGCTGTTTCAGTCGCGGGCGATTCTCGCTTTGCTGATTACGTATTTGCTCATGGCGGCCTTGTTCGAGTCGTTCGCCTATCCGTTCGTGATCATGTTCTCGGTCCCATTGGCTGCCGTCGGCGGCTTCATGTCTCTGGGGATCGTGCATCAGTTCAGCCTTTATGATGTCAGCTCTCCGATCCAGCAGCTCGATGTCTTGACCATGCTGGGCTTCGTGATTCTGGTTGGTATTGTGGTCAACAACGCGATCCTGATCGTGCACCAGGCCCTGACCAATATGCGCCGCGATGGCATGGAAACCTCACTCGCCGTGGTGACATCCGTGCAGACTCGTACTCGCCCGATCTTCATGACTGCGTTCACGTCGGTGTGCGGCATGGCACCGCTTGTGATCATGTCCGGTGCGGGCAGCGAGCTCTATCGCGGTCTCGGAAGCGTCGTATTGGGCGGTCTGTTGGTCTCCACGGTCTTCACCTTGATCGTCGTGCCGGCCATGTTCACGCTTTTCCTTGATTTCCAGCGTTGGCTTCGCGGCGTCCTTCACGCCGAGCCAGCCAAGGCGATCGCCGTATCCGCACCGGTGGCAGATGGCTCCGCGGCGGCTGCCGCTCCCGTGCCTCGCAGTCCGGACGTGTGACCCTTCGTTGAACAACCCCTCCGGTCCCTGAACCATTCGCCGGGCCGAATGGCGGTCTTACGTTGTTTTACAAACCGCGCCCAACGAACGCTCCTCGCACGTGTCAGCGACAGCAGAGGTTGGCTGTGTTTGTGTTCCCAGCCAACGGGTCTGGGTCTTTGTTCGGAGACGAAATCATGCGTCGGCTTTTTGTAGCTTTACTTGCGGCGGGGGTGGCCCTGCCTTGTGCGGGGTGTCTGTTTTCCGTAGATGTTCGCGACATTCCTTACCATCGACAGGTCGTCGAGGTGGATGGCGAGCTCTACGTGGTGGACCTCAAGACTCACCGGGCTCGCAAACTGGAAGTGGTTTGGGAGGTTCCGGAGGAAACCACCACAACCACCGAAGAGGTGATCGACGACGACTAGCCCGTCTTTCGCACAGGATCGATTTCAATATTGAGGCCGATGGTCTGTAGGGCAGACCTTTGGAGTTCCCGATATTGATAACGACGTCCGCGGGCCCAAAGTGCGAAAGTTGGGCTGGCGTTCAGTCGACCGACGGCTGTCGGGCAACACGTCGACCAGCGGCAGTCGCGGCCTCGCGGCCGAGCGTCTACGGGTGTGCTCTTTGTCCATCCAACGGTGGGCTTGGGATGCGCTCGACAACCGTTTTCCAAGCCGATAGCCTGCCACCTGCGGTGGAGCGGTTGTCACCTGCGATGGGGCGGCTGCCCACTGCGCAGGGGCGGCTGCCCCTCGGAGAGATGGCTGTGGGAGACCCCAAAGATATCGCGAAAGCGGCGAAGAAGGCTGCCAAAGCGGCGATGAAGGAAGGCAAAGCACGCGCTAAGGTGGAGGGGCAAAAGAGGCTGCTCGAACAGGGGACACCCAGCGTGGGCGGGTCCACGCCATCGATACCGCAGACGCAGGCGGGGTTGACCGCGCAGGAACGAGCCGCCGCCGCCGCGGAGCGCTCCGCCGCGGCTGCGGAGCGCCAAGCTCATCTCCAGCGCTTCCGGGTATTGTACGCCATGTTGATGGTCCTGATCGGCCTGGCTACGCTTCTGGCGACGCTCAGACCCTGGGAGTACCTCGGCGGTTCACCACCAGGACCGGATGCTGCAGCGACTTCGGAAGAGAGCGGCGGCTAGCTCTCGTCGCCCGGACCCGCGGTTCGCCTTCTCGGCAGCCCGGGAGGCGGATATGCCCCTGCCTGGTACTTCCCTGGTTTCGCAGCTTCTTTCGGCAGACCAATCAGCCGGTGAAGGGCGGGAGGGGACGCAAGCGCTGGTCAAAACGCTCAAGCGCCTCGCCAACTCGGCGTAACGAGCGGATTCACTCTTGCCTGTGAGTTATTGGCACCCAGGTGGAACAACTACGCAGCACAACTCACAGTCGAACGTGTAAGGAGGTGGGATGAAGTATCAAAAACAAACACCCGGCTCCGCCGCCTCGCATAGGAGGGGCGTCGCCGGATGTTTCTCCCCCTCCTCGGAATATCCTTATTCAAGTCAGCGCGTGGCGATACACCGCCACGCGCACACCGCCGACGTCTTTCGCAATGCGCGCAGACAGCGCACGCGGCAAAAGTTCACTTCCCCCCAAGCTCATTCCCCCTTGTTCATCCGAGCTAGATATGACACCCGGTTAGGTAGCACCCCTTTTGTGGTTGCACCAACCAGTCAGCTCAGCGGTTTGCATATTACCCGGTTGTCGTCAGTGTTGTCAAACACAAGTTGCCCACGTTCTCAGTTTTTTTTTGATGTCCATTCCCAAGGTTTGCCCGATCGGGAAAGAACAGGTTATCTACATATGTTGCCTCAGTGGTGTCCCGGCACACCGGCGGTATCGCCGGACGTGAACCAGCTTGTTCGGTTGCAGTTGCGACATACCAGATCCAGGCGTTGCACCGCATCAAAGACGCCTCATTTTGTGGACTTGGTGATCAGTCAACCCACGAGCCCAAGTCACGTAGTCTGGTGATCGAGTTCGTGATGGTAACGATGCATCACCGCTCGGCGCGTGATTAGAGACCCAACGCGGTTGTCGTCGTGCGAATCAGCCACAGGCAGGGATTCGACATCGCTACGGGCGAACTTGTCCAGAACGACGTCCAACGTCTCGTCCGCACCGACCGTGGGGATGCCTTGTCGAACCAACTCCCCGACGACAAGGAGCGAGACCGCCTCCGGTTGAAGCAGCGCGATCCGAACATCCTGACCGGTAACCATCCCCGCGTACCCGCCTTGATCGTCGACGACGACAAAGTCGACGGCACCGGTCTGACCAGCTACGTCGATGAGTGTTTGCAGCGGGTCCTCGGGATGAACGAGTTGGGCCTTCTCGTGCTCGACGTCGTCGACGGTGATCCGCCGTAGGATGGTCAGGTCGGTCAGCGTCCCCATACGCACACCGCGTCTCCGGAGCTTCAAGGTGTAGATGCTGTCCCGCAACATGAAGCGTGCACCAGCCGTGGCTACGATGGCGGCGAACATGACCGGTAGTATCACTTTGGGTTCACGGGTGATCTCATAGAGCATGACAATGGCCATCAGTGGAGCGTGTGTCGTCCCTGCGACCACGGCGGCCATACCCACCAGAGCATAGGCACTGACGCTGGTGGGATGTATCAGTCCCAGTTGCGCTAGTGCGATTCCGAAGGCACCACCAAGTGTCGCGCCCATTAGAAGTGAAGGGGCGAATACACCGCCCGATCCGCCGCTTCCCAGTGTCAGACACGTGGCCAAGAGCTTCATGAAGAACAGCAGCATCAATCCGGCGATCGACCATTCCTGGAACAGATTAGCGGCGAGGGTCGCCTGGATGGCCGGATAACCGTTGCCGTAAAAGAGCGGCATGTGATTGGAGTGCATGAGCAGTACGTAGACAATGCCGGCAAGCCCCAGTCCGACAGCGCCCAGCGCTGGCTTTAATGGCTCGGGGACCTTTAGTTCGTCGGCAATATCTTCGGTGAGATACAGCGTTCGAATGAAGAGAACGGCGGCCAAAGCACAGAGCAGGCCGAGAATCAAGAACAGCGGTAGCTCGACGCCAACAAAACTATAGGCGGTACCACGAAGGGCCCTGACTTCAAAGATCGCCACATCTTCGGCACCCAAGGCGTGTATGATGGAGCAGCTAATCACGCTGCTAAACACAACAGGCGAAAAGGTGCGGAATGAAAAATCCTTGAGAAAAATCTCCAACGCAAACAGTACGCCCGCAATTGGGGCGTTGAAGATAGCTGCGATCCCAGCGGAAACGCCGCACGCGACGACGATGCCTCTGTAACGTCGCTTGATGTTGAGGTATTGCCCGACACTGCTGCCGATGGCTGCCCCGATCTGGATAATGGGCCCCTCGGTACCCGCCGACCCCCCCGACCCGATCGTCAACGCACTGGCGACCGCCTTGGCCGATGCCACCCGCGGGCGGATCTCACCACCTTGGCGGTGCAGGGCGTCCATCACTTCGGGTACACCGTGTCCCTTGGCTTCCCGGGCGAAGAAGTAGGTGATGTGACCAACCACAAGCGCTCCAACAGTCGGAAGAACAACCAGCATCCAGATCCGGCCATCGAACAACCCCGCGTGCTCGCCGTTCCCGTACGCCGCGTGGCGGGCGAGCTCGATGAGGTAAAAGAAGAGGTGGGCAAACATGCCGGTGGCAGTCCCGATCAGGATGGAGACCAGGATCAGGAAGGTCTCGTCTCCCACCCCAATCCGGGTGATCGTCTGCGGGAGCCGGATGCGAAACCGTTGCCAGCGACCCGCAAGTTTCCTGGCCTGTGC
>CAYOQG010000043.1:20340-25307 GCA_964405925.1 uncultured Phycisphaeraceae bacterium
CGTCATGCCATCCACCTTATCTCGTTAGGCGAGATGGCAACATAACAACAGGTTGGGGTCCTGGCAAGCATGCTCTGGGTTTACTTCCCCTGACAGTGAAGGTGGGCCCGGTCAGACTTTGTTACCGTAGCGGCATAGCGGACTACTGTGCCGCGGCTCGGCAGACACGTAGGAGTAGCGAACTGCCCGCGGCACCCACACCTCGTCTCTAGCGCCTTGTTTCGCCGTCCTTGCCTCAGACGACGTGCCCGCCGACCTCGCACACGCCCGTTGACGGCGAGGTCCCCAGTCCGGTGAACGTTCTAGCGCTAGGGTCCCCGTGAGGTAGAGTGCCGCCATCGATTTTCAGTCGGGTGACTGGGGAGGTACGGGGGGGGCCTTCGGGTCCACGTTTGCGGATGCGGAAACACTTCCGGGTCCAGTTGTGACCTCAGCAGAGTCCGCAACACACTGCTCCACTTGATCCATGCCCAATAGCATATGATTGGCCTTTGGGATCGCGACACGCCCCTCCAATTCGTGCACACTCGGAGACATATTGTAGCCCGCAGTGTCGTAGAAGTGGACTTTTTGTGGTAGTTGCTGACGAGGCTCAGACTTGGTGGAGAGGGAAACGTTCCATGCGGGCATCCCGTAAAGGAAGATGCCCACGCCAAGCAGGATCAAAGCGGCGACGGCGAGTCCGGGCGGGGCCGACCGATTATGTGAGTGTCTGTAGTTTGACTCCGCCGATACCTGAAACATCCGGTCCCTCAGTAAATCTCGCTTTCGTTTCGACTTCTCTCTGCATTGTGAGTGCAGTTTCGAGTACAGAACTGGTCGGTGTTGTGTCTCACTCTGGCGGCGGGCATTGGTGTCGATGACGTCCCACGCTGCTTTCCAGCGTGGATCAGCCTTGATACGCGGCCACAACGTTGCCATGCGCGGGTCTGTCCCCCGGTCCCTGAGACCAGAGCTGTTGTGTTGTCGAATCATGGTTTGTGTTCCTCCATCTGGGTGCGTAGGAGCCGAACTGCCCGTTGGTAAGCGTCATGCACCGTGCTCACTGGGAGTGCCATCGTGATGGCGACCTCGCGCAGTTTCATTCCGTCATAACAACGAAGCAACAACGCCGACTGGCACCCCGAGGGGAGGTTGCTGACGCACTGTTTGAGGTGTGTCAGTGCTTCTCGGGTAGCAGCGACTTTGTAGGGATCGTCGTTCTTCCGGGACCGGGCGCCGCCCAGGTAATCCGACTCGATTAGCGAACGTCGAAGTCGTAGGTCGCGGGAGACTTCACGGTGGAGATCACGGGCAACGTTTCGGACAATCTCCAGGAACCATCGTCCGAACCGATCTGGATCGCGTAGCGAATGCATACTTGTCTGTGCGCGAATGATCGCCTCATGCAACACGTCCTCGGCACGGTCCGGTTGCACGAATTCTTCGGCTTCGCAGAACGCAGAGGCGGAGTGCCTGTTGAACAAGTTCTCGGACGCTGTTCGGTCACCGCTCAATACGCGGACGACCAGCTCGCCGTCCGTAGGCTGGTTGGTGTTTCCAACACGCAAAACACACTCCTCCATCTAATCGTAGGACGGTACAGGCAGCGTGTTTTCCGGAGAGTGTCAAAAGAATTGAATCGCCCTTGCGCACCGGAAAGGACGTGCACTATTTCGTCAATTACGGTAGTGGGTAAAGCTGTACCGGGCGGAATGAAAGGGGGCTTCCATGGACCGGCAAACACGGCACTGTGAGAAACCTAGAGCGGAAGAAGACGGGACCCAACGTGTGAAACTGGGCAATACGCCCGTCGAGATCCTCGAAGCGTTGCGAAGGCTCGCCAATGACGCTTACGGCAAGCCATCGCATACTGTTCAAGTGCTGAGAGTTGTTCGTGACCTGCTTGTTGACCTTGTGGCGGCCCTACGAGGCAAGATAGGCAAAAGCGACCAGAGCGATGGTTAGAGTCCGAAAGACCAGTTGGCATCGTCCCCCCCAATCGCCGACTTCGCGGTGGGGCTCGGCCGTCCAGATGTTTGACCGGGCGAGCCTAGCCCCCCGTTCCAGCACGTCCCTTGGGGATCATGGCGATGGCTTCGATCTCGACCAGGAGTTCGGGGCGGCAGATGCGAGCCTCAATGCACGTGCTTGCGGGAAGAGGATCGAGCTTCTCTTCCACGTAGAAGGCGTTGCGGACTTCGTTGAACTCGTCGTAGTGCCGAAAGTCCGCTAGGTAGCACGTCGTGCGGACGACATCGTGAAAGTCAGCGCCTTCGCTTTCCAATAGAGCCTTGATGTTGGTGAAGGTACGGCGAGTCTGGGCTTTTATATCGCCAAAGTGAATCGATTTTCCTTCTTCGTTGACACTGGCGGTCCCCGAAATGAAGAGCATCACACAGTTATCAAGCTCGACGCGCATACCGCGCACAAACGAGACCTTCTTCTCGTAATCGTAGGCTTCGTTCAGCACACGCTTGTTCTCGATGGGTCTTTTCTTGATGCGTTCTTTGTCAGCCACGTTAGTCCTCCCCGTCGTTCGCTCCGGGTCTTCATCGGACGTTCACCGCGGTCCGCCGATCACCCGGTGTCTTGCTCCCATCGTTTACCGTACCATCTCGGGACGTGGCAGGCAACGCTTGACGGTATGGGATGGTCACCGGCCAAGGTGGCGGCGCCCAATGTGTTCGCGTACAACACGGTTCGATGGATCAGGCGTCCGACCATTCCACCGCGTCCGAAGCGGGGAGGCCTTTTGCGAGCGGCCTCCTCGCTGTACTTGGCATTGCGGGGATTGCGGTCTACCTTGGGTCCCTATGGGCCATCAGGCCCTTGCAGTTCCAGGTTGTCAGCTACAGTGTTCTGCGGGAGGGACCAGGCAACTACTGGCCACCGCTGATCCTCGCAATGGCCGTACTCGTGGTACTCGTCGCCCTTGCGGTCCGGGGCGGGGATCGATCCTACAGAGAAGGGCATCTGCGTGCGGCCGCCGGCCGAGTTTGGCCGCTCGTGCTTTGCGGGCCGCTTGCGATCTACGGTCTTGTTGAGCAGACACCACCTTTTGCGCTCAGTTTTATCATGATTCTCGCGACGGGGGGGGCGGCATTTCGCGTTGGAACGCAATTTGCGGCCCCGCCGCGTCATCGCGACGTGCAACGTGTCGCCTTCGCCTCTCTTGTCGCCCTTGTTCTCGCCTTCACGGTTGTGCACGCACGGCTGCAGATTAACTTCTTCGAGCATTTCATGCTGGGTCATGCGGACTTCGGACATTTCACGGAGGAACTCAAGAACGCGCTAGCCGGTCGCGGGCTCCGCTGTGATAGCTTCGAGAACACGCGGTTGGGATGGCATTTCGTACCACTTCTGTATGTTCTCGTTCCGGGTTATGCGCTGTGGCCTTCGCCGGTCTATCTGATGGTTTGCAGTGCTTTATTTGTGCATGTCGTTGCCCTGCCCGCCTATTACTTTGCGAGGAAGCTGTCTGGTTCCGTGCTCGTGGGCTGGATGTTCGGGTTGGCTTGGCTGCTGTTGCCATCGCAAAGTCGACTTGTTTACTCGAACACGTACGGTTTTCAGTGGATCTACGTTGCCATGCCGCTACTGGGTCTTATGGTTGCCACAGGTGTGACAGGGAGATGGCGGACCTGCCTGGTCATTGTGGGTATCCTCCTACTGTGCAAGGAGACGGTCGCGGCAGCCACGTTTGGATGGGGCCTCTACGTTCTACTGTTCACGCCTCGCCGCCGAACGGGCGTTGTGATCCTTCTTGCTTCGCTTGTGTATTTCATCCTTTGCGTCCAGCTGTTGATACCGCATTTCGCAGCCACAGGTCGGTATGAAAGGCTTGATCTATTCGGAGAGCTGGGTAGCACTCCTTGGGAGCTACTCAGTTCCGCGTTCACGCGGCCCAGCCTTTTCCTGGGGCGGCTTATGCGGGTGGAAGTGCTGTATTTCCTCTTGACCCTGCTGGTCCCCATGGCCCTGCTGCCGATACGGGGGTGGAGAGTCGCCGTGGCTGCCCTGCCCACACTGGTGTTGGTGCTACTGCTGGAAAACGAAGATTGGCTGAGCATCAAGTTCTGGCATCAGTGCACTGTGCTGCCGCTCATCTTCTTTGCCGGTACTGCGGGGATGAGGATGGCAGACGGCTCACGGATTTTGGTTTGGCTGAGCGGCAGTCGTGCCTGCCCGAGAGACGCTCTTTATCGCGGGATGGCTCTTGCTGTACTGATGTGCGCGGCATTGGGCCACTATTTCTACGGTTTCTCACCCATCAGCAAGTCCTATGAATCGTACGTATCCGCGGCGGTCCTGCACGAGCCTGATCCACGCCTGGCCACGGTTCAGCATTTGCGCTCTAAGATACCGAAGGATCGGACGATCCTGGCGACGGAACGACTGGCCCCTCATTTTGTCGACTACAAGCGAATCTACACGGGTGGACGAGCACGCCCGGCTGATTTTGTGATCATCGACCGCCGCGACGGATGGGATACGTCGGGCCTGCCCAAGCAAGCCCCACAGTATGCGGACAATCCGCACTACCAGCTTTACGGCGAATACGGCAGTATCATAGTCTTTCAGCGGGCGCCCGACGCCCCGCCGGTTACACTGGACTGAGAGCGACGCGGACGTGGTGCTCTGGACCGCCACAGGGGCGGCACTCGCGAACCGATTCGCACAGAGAAAGGCCATGCCTGACAAACGACGACATCGAGGTCCTCACCCCGACGACAAGCGTCTGTTTGACCCGTCGCAACACGCACCATTGCGGCAGGCCGTGGCTGAGTTCTCCTGGCTGTTAAGTCGTGGTTACGCACCCGACTCTGCGCTGAAGCTTGTCGGTGACCGGCACAGTCTGACGGCTCGGCAGCGCATGGCTGTCCAACGATCGTCGTGCGCCGACGGGTTGCTTGAAACCCGATTGGCCAAGCAGGTACCATCGATCGATGCGACACACCAGAGCCTCGGTGTCGACGGGTACAATC
>CAYOQG010000044.1:0-19074 GCA_964405925.1 uncultured Phycisphaeraceae bacterium
CGCCGATTCGGATCGGGGACGACGTCTGGATCGGCGGGGCGGCGATCATCTTGATGGCGGGGACGAAGGGTAAGCGCTATATCCTTCCTAACGCGAAGGTGATGTTGCACCAGCCTTATGGGGGGATCACTGGCCAGGCTGAGGACATCCGCATCCAGGCGGATGAAGTCCTTCGGGACAAGAAGCGAATCAACGAGATCATCGCGAAATGTACGGGCAAACCGGTTGAGAACGTAGGCGAGGATACCGAGCGAGACCGCTATATGAACGCCCAAGAGGCACTCGCATACGGCATCGTGGATGAGATCCTCGACGAGGACAAAAAGAAGAAGGACAAGAAAAACACCAAGGGCTCTTGATCTGGCGTCTTGAGGCGTTTAGCGCCCAGACCGAACCAGGGAAAAGAAGGATCGCACGGTCAGAATCCGTTGTCGGCTGAGCATTACGGGAGGCACAAAGGCACGATGGGCACCATGAATCAGCGAGTACCGTTTGTCATCGAGAGCACCGGCCGCGGCGAACGCGAGATGGACATCTTCTCGCGCTTGCTGAAAGACCGGATCGTCTTCATCACCGGAGGTGTCGACGACGAGATTGCCAATCTTGTCATCGCCCAGATGCTCTTCCTGTCGAACGAGGACAGCCACGCCGACATCCACATTTATATCAATAGTCCCGGAGGTTCCGTCTCTGCCGGACTGGCCATCTACGACACCATGCAGTACCTCCGCTGTGAGACGGCGACGTACAACGTCGGTCTAGCCGCGAGCATGGCTGCGGTCATCCTTTGCGGTGGGGCAAGGGGCAAACGATACTTGCTGCCCAACTCCCGCACCCTGCTGCACCAACCGATGATCGGCGGCGTTTTACAGGGACCGGCCACGGACCTGTCCATCGAAGCCGAGGAGATCGTCCGCCTGCGCAAGGCCCTGTACAACATTCTCGCCTCACGGACGGGCAAACCGATCGACCAGGTCGAGAAAGACTGCGATCGGAACAAATGGCTCGACGCGAGCGAGACAATCGAGTACGGCCTGGCCGACGCCGTCTTGGAGCGGGCACCGGCAGCTCAATAGGTCGCAACATTTTCCCGGCCGCGCACGCCAAGGCCCTCCCCGTAGCAACCCATGGTGACCTCTTGCCCCGATGCCTGTGGGGGCAGGCGAGCGTCAATAAGCGGATCCTCGTCCACCTGTAGCGTCACCCTTTGCGAGTGACAGAGACGTTTGCCGGACGTCGCCCGCGAGGGTTGGCACTGAACGACGGATAGGGAATCACGCCGCGCTGCGCTCTGGCGGTGCGACGGAGGGCTACCCTACAACCACATGGACGGCCAGCAGCAACATGGCAGCCGCTGCGCCGCCCATCGCACATCCCAAGAGAAAGCCACGGAGCGTAAACTGAGTTCGTTTGTTGAACTGCATCGGTGGTTTGAAGGCACGGCCCGCGGGTGATTTTGCTCGCGTGGGGAAGCGGATGGCTATGTCCTTAGCGGCTGTTGTTGAGGATGACGATGCGGGCTCCGCCATGGTAGCCACACGCTTCACTTGCTCGCCGGTGGTCGTCGACGAAAGCGGCAACTCGAGTTGTGCGTCCCCGCTGCTCATCGAAGACCGGCCCGCTTGGGCCACCGTGGGCAGAAACTCCCGTCGCCCGCGGATCGGGATGTACCGTTCGCTTGTTGGTTCCTCGGCGCCAGGCGCGAGGACCTCATCGATCCATTGCCGGGCGTATAGTCGGACTGCCCGATTTCTGTGATGACTTCGTCGGGCCTTCCCATACAAACTCCGGTTCGGAATGGCTTTCATGGGTGGACCTCCCTGTCGTGGTTACTGTGGCACCAGCCGCGTCCGCTGGGATGTCGTCCTTCCCCAGACACCATTATCGACCCACACCGCCGAAATCGGCAAGGGCAAAACCGGCGCTGTGCTAGCCCGTTGGACTCCGGCCGACGGAAGGCAGCGGGGAACGTGGCTCGTCTCCGAACGCCGCCGTGCCGCGAGGGAACCGATCCGCGTACAATCTCTTGGGGGAAGGGGGTGATTCGACGCGTTCCGAAGACATCCTGGAATCGACGCGTGCCAGGTCATTTGAGCCTTTTCGGATTTAGATGTCCGATTGTGCGCCCTTTGATATCCCACATTCCGACATGACCATCGTCCAGCAGTCAAAGCTCAGCATGGCTGTTTCAGGCCCCGTAAGCCCGACGGCCCAGCCAGGCGAACCGTCGACCGTGCCTTCATCCACAACGCGCACTGAGGACGTCGACGACACCAACATGTGAGTGCAGTCTGGTTCCCACCGACGCCGGATCCGGATTTGCGCCCGGATCGGGGTCCGTTGCATGTGCGGATTGGCGTCCACGCCGCGGCTGATACAATAGACTCGCCTCACCGCTGTGATGCGTGGTACGGGTCGAGAACGCGGCGGGTGCCGGGGCGGCGTTTTTCTGACTGTTGATGTCTGGGTGGTCCGAATGCGTCGATGCGTCAAGCGGTGCGAGATTCGGGCTTTGGGAGTTTGCGGGATGGCAGACGAAACCATTTGCGTCCGACACGCGAACACGATCGAGGAAGCCGAGATCATCGTGGCTTGGCTGGAGGAGCAGGGCATCGAAGCCACGGTCACCGATCCGGGCAGCACCGGGGTGATGGCGTTTGGCGTGACCGACCCGGAGGGCATCGAGATCTGCGTTGCCGACGCGGAGACCGCGGTGCGGGCCAAGGTAGCCTTGGCTGAGCACGACAGACAGCAGGCCCTCGACGAGGACGACGCTAAAGCGATGATCGACGTCACTTGCGAGGAGTGCAAACAGGTCAATTCCTTCCCCTCGGAATACGCCGGTACGACGCAAGAGTGTTCTGAGTGTGGCAGCTACCTTGACGTGCCGGGCGGGGGCCAAGATACATAGTAGAAACTGGAGACTGGAGCGGGAGGATGGCCACGCTCTAGTCTCTACTAAGGCTGAGGTCGTCGTCTCGGTCTTCGTCGAGACGGTTTGTCGGGCTCGTTCTTTGGCGCTTCCTCGGTCTTTTTCTGCTCGGGCGCCTTTTTAACCACAGGCGTACTCTGCGGCGCAACGACGGGCTTGTCGGAAAACCCGTCGACGTGGGCGACGCGGAGATGTTGAACGGTGACAGGCCCATACGCGACCAGTGCCAAAGGGAAGTCAATGTCCGGCGCGTCACCGGTCACGTAGAAGGAAGGATAACGTCCGTGGCACACACCCTTTCCATCCTCTCCGACGACATAGACAGCCAGATCGTCTGATAAGACACCGATCACGTTGTACTCTTCGTTCGCCCGCAGCGTGGCGAGTGCTTCCACACGGGTGTCGTTGAGGCTGCTGTCGAGTTGGGCAAAACCGAACCATCGGCTCTGCTCCGTTAAGTTGCTCGCCGATGGGGACCACTTCACTTTGCAACTCACGATCATTGGCGGCGATTCGTTCATCCGGATTCCCAAGATCCCTCGAGCATCGTCCCCGGCTGCCACGCACCGCAATCGTCCACCGTCGGCTTGCCAGTCCTTTTTCGAGTCTCCGATGCCGGCAAACGCATCGAGGGAGCTTACGTCGACGTTCCGCCAGTCGGATAAGTTGTGGTACGTATCCACTTCGTTGACCCAGGGGAGAAAGACTGCGTGATCGATCTTGTCGGCCTTGGCGAGTTGCGTCTCTGTTGACTCCGGGTTTGGGTGCTCGACGTAGAGCCGCTTCATCCACTCGACCCACCGCCGCTCGAACTCATCGACCGCGCTGTGCTCTGGAACCCCCAGCGCCGCAGACAGGGCTGCATCATGGCTGTTTCCAGCCGCCAACTCGCTGAGAAAGACGTACATGGTCTCCGGGCCGGTCTCAAACAAGTACAATACGATTGTTGCAGATTGTTCGTAGAAGAGGGCTACGCGATCGGGGTACTCCTTCTGCTCAAACAAGTCTCGCAATCGGAAGTACTCACCGGTCACAATTCTCTTTGCCAGTCGGGCCGCTTCACCGTAGTGGTCACGCGTTTGCTCGAAACGTTGGGTGACGGCTTCGTGAAGCCAACGGGGTGCCATGTGACCGGTGAAGAACTCACTGATCATCGCATGTGTGAGTTCATGTGGTAAGACGCTTTGGATGCCGTAATTCCAAAGCGTTCGTCCACCACCGCCGCCCGTACCGGTGCGACCTCTCGTGTCTGGGGCCAGTTGATAAAGTAGAATCGCCTCTGTCCTTCCACTGATGCTCGAGAAGGTAACGCCCCCTGAGCCGGCAGGTCCGCCATGCTGAAAATAGTCCTGCTGTGTCGGATAGACGAGTATCGGAAATCGCACGGCCCACGACCGCCCCCCGAAGAGTCGCTCGGTCATGAAGTCCAGATAGGCCTCTGCCCGCTCAGCGATGACCCTGGAGAGGCGTTCATTGGCTGTATATACCGTAAAATGCTGGGTCTCATAGGCGAACGGAGGGACGTCAAACGCCCTAGGTGGTGGAAGGATCGGGGGCGCATACTTGGAGTCCTCGATGTTTTCCAGGCCTTCCCAATCTACCTCAGGCATGGGGATTTTGAAGGGGTCGACGCGCTCGCCTTGAGATGATAAATCGATCTGATCGACCTCCTCTCGACGCAGGTGGCTTAGCGCACGTCGGGCGCGCCGAAGGTTCTCGTCGTTCTGCGACAACGTGGCCAGAGTCTTCCACGTTTGTTCTGCATCATCAAGGCGGTTGGCTTTTTCGTAGGCTTCAGCCAGCAGGACCCGGGCAGCCTCGTGTGCTGGGTTTTCCTTGATTTCTTTGGCGAGCAGTCCGACAGCGTCGTCGAACTTGCCCCCATCCAGCAGTTCATTAACGTGCTCAAGGTCTACGGCGTAGGCGGTCAGTGCGCAAGAGAGCACCGCCAGGAATGTTGAATGTCGAATGCTGAATGCTGAGCGGCGGTCGCCTTTCCACATTCCGAGTTTCGCATTCCGCATTCCGTGTTCCGTGTTCACTCTGTTATACATGAGTTCTTGATCTCGCCTTTTTGACAGCCTTGACCATCTCGTTGACGCGCACCTGGTAGTCCAACAAGGTCTTTCGCAGGTCGCGCAGGCCTTGGGGGTATCGATCCGCTCGGTTCACCATGTAATCGAGGAGTCCTGTGAGCGGCTGGGCGGCACTCAAGAACTCATCGCATCGCTGACGCCATTCGGTTTGCCCTTCTCCAGTGAGTCTTCCGGTTCTCGTATCATACGACGGTGTGAAGGTCTCAGGGCTCTTTTGGGCCGCTTCCTGAAACAAGCGGTCGAAAACTCGCAACAGATGATGGAGCTCCGTTCGCACGAGATCGAGCTCGAAGGCCGTGCCATAGTCTCCCAGGATGGCCTGGGCTTTTGTGAGGGTAGTCTCCGCGTGCATCAGGTCGTCCATGTAGGGTAGGTATCGACATACGTCAGCGGAGCGGGGAAGGTTCTTGCACGCTTCGTAAGTGGTGTCAGGATCGAGCTTCTCGGCGAAGGCCTTGACACTGAGATCATCCTCCACGAGTAGTTGCTCGCACGCTTCCTGGAGAGCGAGCTGCATGATGTCGTGATACTGGAGTGCATTCGGCTCCCGTGCTCGGTTTCGGGCGGCTTCGTCGCGAATGAAGTTGCGAGCATGTTTCTCACCGACATAGCGCAAGTCATACCGAGGATTGGCGTCGAAGAGAGCAAGGTGAGCAACGGCGCGTATCCGCTCAGCCGGGGTGCCGCTCTCTGTCTTTTCCTCCAGCAGTCTCCTCGCCGTTGTCCATCGGGCCAAGCGTTCGTTGATCTCAATGACAAGCCAATCAATGCGGATGCGGACGGCGCGGTTCTCGCTGTAGTTGCGGAAGGGGTCCAACCGGCCCAGCGCCCGTTCATACAGCTTGACGTCATGATCGACGGCGGCGAGCTTATATTCGACTTGGGCGTTAAGGAGGGCCTTGGCTACAGGCGGCAGTTCGGAGAATCGGTTGACAGCGTCGGCGTCAATGTCATCCACTGTCTCGATGATCTCTTGGATATCCTCACGATCGTAAGTTCGTGTGCCGAAGCGTGTCTCGACGCGGACGGTCTTGCTGGTCTTGAGGGTAATCTGGCCTTCAACGAAGGTGCCGTCCTTGAGGACGATCGTCTCCGCAGAGGCAGCCGCGGCGAGTCCGGCGAGCAGCCCAGCACAGAATATGAGGGTCCGGATTGCCACAAGTATTGTGAACCGACGCACAGTATTACCCTTTCTCACTTTGCTCTACGCCTTCGGGGATCGGCAAACAGGGTTCGAGATTCTCATTCCGTCTCCCGTTCCCCTTCCCTGTTCTCTGTCTCAGTCGGTGGGTCCACCTGGTTCCTTCCGCTCGTAAGCCGCCAGGAAGACATTCATGGCGAGCTGCCTGGCGTGTAAAGGCATGACGCCGCGACAGCCGGGGTATAGATTGTACCCGATCCCCGATGAGATGTCGAAGCCGCTGTACGTGCCTGCGCGCTTCCCGTTGTACAGAACTTCGTAGAGATCGCAGCGCCCCACGGTCGAGAAGCGGGAGTGCAACGCCCGACGAAGGTTGGCATCGGTGACGTCGAAGCCTTGGGTTCCTGGAATTTCGCCTGTATAGATTGCATCGTTACGACGCAGCTTCGCAAGCCGGACTCCATCAATTCCGTTCAAAACGGCCCGAAAGCCCTCGTCCCACTCCTGGCGCCCGCTGACGACATCGATGAAGAGACGGGTCCCATCCTTGATGGCACTCTCCATTTGCGACATAAGGGTTTTGGACGGAGCGGCATCCCCGGTGACGAGTATCCATAGAAGATCCGCCTTCGCGGGGTCGTCTACTTCCGTGACACCCAGTCGATACTCTTGCCGCAACAGGCGGTCCATGGCCGCAATCAGGTTCGGATATGTGGGAACTTGGCCACCCACTTCCAAGCGGGTAGCCCGCATCTCGTACACGGCTGCGGACCCGGTAGCGTAGGTTGAACGAGCATAGGACGGGCGAAGCGGCGCGCCGTCCGTCGCGTAGGAGAGCAGGTTATTCATCACGATGAAGCTGCCCTCGTGGTCGTGGATGTCATAGAGCTGCCAGTGGCAGGACCAGTCCTCTTCCGGGATAAAAAGGAAGTATCGCATGCCGTTGCCAAGTGCTCGTACGGGCGGGGGTGATGAGAGTTGTGTTTCGTTTGAGAGGATCGGGCAGTCCGAGGGCAAGGAGGCAAGATCGTATTCGGGAAACGTCGCCTTCAGGGCAGAGACAACAGGCCCGCGCTGTGCCTCCTGGTCCTCGCCAAACACGACAACGACGGTTCCTCCCGCAAAGCAATACTCCCGAATCTTGTTCCATTGTTCCGCTGACCACTGCAGCGGACCTGCGACACTCAGGACGAGCATCGGGACCTTGGCCAGTTCGCGCACTTCCAGATCGATCGAAGTCCGTCGCCAGTTCAAAGGGCGCCCTTGTTGGATGCTAAGGTAACGGACCAGGTGGGATACATCACCGCTGTACTGACCCCATTCTTCCTCGTCGTCCCCAACGATGATGCGTTGGCACACGGTCGGTGCTGCACCGCGTCCGAGGACACCCAGGGCGGTGGACGTGCGAAGCAGAGACGGGACCTGGGCCCAGGATTGATCCTGGTTGCGCACACCGAACATGCTGTTCTGGTTATTATAGTGTTTCAGCAGCTCCATCGCCGATTCGGCAAAGGGGTCCTTCTCGTTAATCTGTGACACACCCGACACCTCGCCCAAGAACTGGAGGGCGATCGGTGCGGCGTAGGCATCCGGTTGGGACACGAGAGATCCGAGATCCCGGAAGGGTTCGCCGTAGTTGTGGTCGAGCCAAGAAAGGGCGTCGGTAATCGCCCGAAGCTGTCCGCGACTCCCTCGATATCCTGCGCACCGCCGTCCGCCGACCCCGGCTGCCATGTCGAGGGAGGTCAGCAAACCCGCCGCCCCATACGCGGTGTAGGCGCTTGTGGCTGCCTGCCCGAGTCCGCCGAAACGCTCGCGTTTCTGGCGGAAGCCTCCGTCGTACGCCTGCGCGTCCGTCCAATACTGCAGGGCGCGGCGCCAGACGCGTGTGTCTATTTCGACGCCGGCGAATCGAGCCTCGCGGAGGGCGGCAAGCACCATGGCAGAGTGGTCGTTGTCCGATTGAACAGCGGGCGACATCGCCTCCTGCTCGGCGGCGCTTCGCTCAGACCAGCCGCCATCCTCGAATTGGGCGTTGACAAGGAACAGCACGTCAGCGTGGATGACCCGCTTAAACTGGCGCCATCGGTCGTGGCGGGCAAGGCAATACAGGCGTCGAGCCACGGTCTCGGTGCTCCAGAACCTGTCCTCCTCTGGCATTTGATCGGCAAGCCACTGCATGGCTGGAAGCGGGTCTTCGGATTCAGGTTCGAGCTCCGCGAGAGCAGAGACGACCTGTGCCGTTAGTCTGACGTTCTGCTCCACGTCGCCGGCTGACCAGTATGCCCCTTCGCGTCTGGCCTCCCTCAATGCCCTTGCACCTTCGACAAGGACCCGCGGTATGCGCTCCTCCAGCACATCACGAATGGGGATATAGGCGACGGGGACGGGCATTCCCTTGTCCTCTTCAATTGTCTGTCTTGTATCGATCTCCCTGAATGAGAATCGCCGGATCGCGATGTACCCGCCGTAGTTCCCCGGCCTCAAGACAACCCACGCGCCGCCCGACCTCCGCTGGAACGAGCCGATGTCGATCTCGCCCTGCGGGATGAGCAGGCGCTGGATTCTGTCATCGGCGGGCGGATCAGGTTTGCGAACACGGACGTCGGCGGCGAACTGGTACCCGTCAGCCCAGAACACAGGCATGACCGCGTCGAGACCGGTGTCCAGGATGTTGGAGGGCGAGTCGATATCCGCCTCCCAGGCGTAGCGATGATTGGCGCGGATCCTCCCCTGGATCCGCAACCAGATCTCCACATTGCGTACCTGTGCGGTACTACCGCTGCCGCGTGCGCCAACCGCCAGGCCGTTGCCGTCGAAGCCGACAAACAGGTCCCGCCGCACGACCGAGTTCGGCTGGGCCGGCTCGACCACGATCCGGCCAAAGTTGAATTCCGGGTCGTCGAAGCTGTATACGATTCTGTTGCCGGAGAAGCTGTCTCGACCCGTCGCTCGACGGGCGGGGACCGCGCTGTAATCACCGATAGCCATCAGATTCGGGCCAGCCACTGCCGCTGCAGGACATAGCATGAACACGCCGAGCGCAAGTCTGACGCACGAAAGAGTGGGAGAAGATTCTTGTCTCACGATGCTTCCCTGTCAGAGTCCTTCTGTAGAAAGTCCACACCGGTGCTCAGGAAGCCACCCGACCGCGTCGGTCTGACGCGGGGTGAGAGTCCGTCACCCGGAGGGATGCGGAACGGCTGAGCACCCACGGAGCTTGGCGGTCATCGCAGCCGCCAGCCGGCGCTACCTAGGGCCACTCTATTCTAGCACACGAGCCAGCCTCAGAACATGCGTGTCTCGTATCGATTCTGAACGAGGTCAGCGGGGGTCGATCCTGCTCAGCCCGCTACTCCGTTGATGACTGGTGCTCGTAGGCGCCCATGTCCACGGCACTCTCGTTGATCCGATGCATGCCGTTGAGATCGTGGGGCAACGGCTGGATCGTGTTGCCGTCCCAGTTCAGGTCTGCCTCGTTGGCTGGAATGTCGCTGGTGGAACCGGCATCACGACAGGGTGAGACGCTCTGAATCCGGTAGTCGCCCGTGGACGGGTCTACGAACAGAGGTGCGACGTCGATGTTCCCTTCACCAGGCCAGCCGCCCGCTACGTCGCTGTGTGTCACCATCGTGGCCTCGAAACGGTTGAATACCTCGTGTGAAGTGTACTTGGCGCATACATTATGCCAGAGAATGCTGTTATGAATCACCGCTGTACCATGATAATCGTACAGAGCCCCGCCGTTCCCGATCTTGGCCGTATTGCCAACGATGGTGCAATTGACCAGCGTTGGCGTTCCGTCCTTCGAGGCCACAGCACCGCCATCACCGCCCGAGTTGTTGTAGAAGAGGCAGTTGTGGAAGGTCGGTGATCCTTCCCAGTTCCAGACCGCTCCACCAGCAAGCTCAGCCTCGTTGTCGTGGAACGTACAATTGACGAACAGTGGGGATCCACCCTTGGCGATGGCCACTCCACCGCCCATGTATGACGTCTTGTTGTCCCTGAAAGTGCAGGCCACAATCATGGGGCTGCTTTCCCTGATATAGACGCCGGCCCCGGGCTCCCACTCGGCCGTACCGCCATCAACGATATTGAATCCACGCAGCACGGCTGACCGGTCATTGCCCAGGCTCTCGACCGCTCGCGTCGTCGGATTGCCACGTATGGTAGTCACGTGCTCAATGGGATCACTGTCGGATGCTCGCGTTTCTGTCCCATCGAAACCCCCGTAGACTTTTACACCGTTGCGGAGCGAAATGGTCCCTTCGTAATCTCCCTGTGCAACCCAGACTTCACCACCACCACTGCTGAACGCAGCATCGATCCCATCTTGGAGATCGCTGTACGCGTTCCCCCAACTCCCCCCACAATCCATGGTGCATGGCGAGCTGGTGTTGACGTAAACCGTGTCCGCCCGGGCCGACACACAGAAGAATATAGTGCAGACGACGGGTAGACTATACAGAATGCTCGTACGCATGATTGAATCTCCTTGCATGATTGTTGTGTTCACAGGCATGGTTTGAAACCCCTCGGGCATAAGGACGCTACTCACATTCCTGTGGGACATCAAATGGGTACGTGGACCCGCTAAACGCCTCTATCACGTAGGTGATATCGACGAAGTCAACAAGTTGGTCGGGCAGCTCACCTGCCACGTCCGCTCTCGATTTGATCGGCGCTCCAGGGGTGTTCTTGTATTTCTCGACGACGGCGGTGATGTCGGTGAAATCGACCACATCGTTGGGCGGTGCGCCGAACGATGCGCCGCATATGTCACCCCACAGAGTCGTGTCGGGAATCACGGCGTCCGAATAATTAGGTTCGTAATCGGGTCTGCACCTTTCTCGGATCGCGTCCACCGTATATGTTGCACTCGGAACGATCGCTTCGTCATACACATGCAGAACATCCACGTCGCTCCAATCAGTATGATATGGATCACACTCGAGCGACGCCGCCCAGAAGGTTGGCGGTGTCGGACCCGACTCACCAGACGATTCGGAGACCCGTCTGGGTTGCCCCACCCACCGGACTTCACCTTCATAACCTTGGAACGCGGGCGGCAGATCGGTGAGCGTTACCCGAATCGCAGCGTCGTAGCCCGTGTTGTTAGGCACGAAGGAGATATAGCGATTCTTGTCAAACCCGGGTTCGCCCGTCGCCAGGGTCGGTGTGATGGCAAGAATGCAGGGCTCTTCGCCGCAGACCGTCGCGTTGGGGCCAAGGGCGACGTGGATATTGTTCGGCAGCACCTCATCTGGCGAAAGGTTGTCACCGCAGATGTTGCCGTCAAAAAGACCAAGTACGGCGACGTCTCCAGTAATGTCACCGTCGCCAACACCGTCATAATTGGCTTCAATCGACCCAGACGCATCCACGCCCCCATCGACACTCACCTCCCCGGCGAGGTGGCGATAAGCGCGAACCTGTCCGTACAGATCGCCGCCGATCTGAATCAGACCGTTCCCCAGCAGGTCGCCTCCGGTTTGCTCCTGCTCGTCGCGCATAATCTCGATGTCGCCATCGACATCGCCTGCCACAATGATCGAGCCACAAAGGTCACCGGGGCTCAACTTGACCGTACCTTCCACACCGTCGAACGAAGCCGTCCCTGCGAAATCATCCCATCTACCGAGCGTGATGATACCGCCGGTGATAGCGCCCCCATTGACGACGCTTCCAGCGTCGGCCCCACCCTGAATGTCCACGGAAGCATTCGTCTCTGCCCCACCGAACTGCACGGAGGATGTGTTCGCAAGCCTCCCACAGATGTTGAGCACCTGCGACGCCTCGAGACCACCCGGCAGATTCAGATTCCCGGCGAAGTATCCTGAGTGGGTGAACTGAAGCTGAACCGCGTTGACCATGTCACCGATGTAGACGTCAGCGCCTGCTCCCACGCTACCGTTCACGACGAGGTACCCACCATCCATTTCGTCACTGACGCTGATGCTACCTGACACGTCGCCATCGAAGGTCATAGCCCCATTGAGCGTTCTCGCCACCTGGATCTCAGCGTCTGACCCCACAGCCCCATCCACGTCAAGGGTCCCGCCGTCGATGCGATCCGTGACAGAAACTGAACCGGTCCCCGTAAGATCACCATTGATATCTAGTGTCCCGGAAAGCACATTCACGTCGACAGAACCAGAGACGTCCCCGTCCACCAGAATGCTCCCACCGGAAACGACTGTGCCGTTAACATCAACACCCCCGTAGACGTTCCAGAGGACGTGCACCGTTCCCGTTGCCCCGACATCTCCGTCGATTTGAATGCCGCCAGGCGAACCACCAGGCGACAGCAGGTTTCCACCCAGATCGACCGTCCCGCTCATGTCGCCGGTGATATGAACAAGGCCGCCGAGGTCACCCGCGCTGGGCATTATGTATCCACCCGATTCGACCGCGGCGAAGGTTGCGGTGCCCGTGAAGGGAGACCCGGCCTCGGACAACGACACAATCCCTCCACTCTTGACCGTTCCCCCGTTAAGGGTGCCGCTGCCACCCGCCCCGACGGTGACGTTCCCTCCGATGTCGCCCACGATGTCGATGGACCCGTTGAGCTCTTGTCCAATGAGGAGGGAGCCGGCCATGCCCCCGGGTGGCTCAAAAAAGGAAAGTGAACCGCCGTCAGCCAGGTTCCCGTCAATCGAGATGACCGCTCCGAGAGTGAAAGCCCCGGTAGACGACGTAAGCCAACCTTCCCAATCCCCGAGAACGTAGATGCCCCCGCTCAGATCGGCATGCTCCATCCAAACGGATCCTCCCTGAGCGACGCTCCCGATGATGACCGTTCCGGAAAGCGGATTGGTAAATGCGAACAGTTGCCCAGTCATCGGCCCCACCTCGATCAGGCTCTGCGGGGCGCTGCCACCTCGGAGCGTCAAGGACCCGCCGAGGGCCTGCCCGTTAAGATCCAACGATGCCGTATCGGTCAACAAGCCGTTGATGCTCACGGATGCGCCTACGGGTATGCCGTTTGTCAATGTAACATCGCCCGCCACCGCGCCACCGACCTGAAGCATCTCGACTCGGGGGACCGTGACACTTCCAAGCAGGTCGCCTTCAACGGTGAGGGATGCAGCACCACCCTGGCCAGCTGACTCTTGCAGAACGAGGTCCCCCGTCAGGTTGCCGCTGATCTTACTGTTGGAGAGATTGGACTGCCCTGTCCAGCCCTCATCGACCAAGGCGATCGATGCAACGTTCGCCGCACCGGCGGACTCGCCGTGGGCGAGGGTAACAGTGAAGTCGTCGTCCACGACGGTGTGATCGATTCCGATGTGCCCCAGATTGGCTGGTGTGTTATCCGTCCAGTCCACCTGCGACCAGACTACCCAGCCGTCATTGCCGGTACGGAAGGCGACGTCGGGATGATCAGGATCCACCGTCAGGAGGAAGTCACCGCCAGGTACCGGTCCTATCAGCCCATCCCAGTACACACAAACGATTGGACCATTGCCATTGTTGTCGTCGCAGTAGCAGGCCGAGTCCGACGCACAGTCCTCGACATCCTCGCAGTCGGCATACCCGTCGCAGTCGTTGTCGATACCATCCTGGCAGGTCAAACCGGGCAGTTCCTGATAAATGTTCTGACATACGCCGTCGACGCACAGGTCCTCCGTACACTCGTTGCGATCGTCGCAGTCCAGGTTGGTGGTGCAGGCGACCCAGCCCATCAGCACGTCGCGGATCCAGCAGTGCATTCTGCCTGCCTGCTGCGGCGTGAAGAGTGTCCAGCAGCTTGGGGGGGCGTAGCTCATGTAGTTCTCCGGCTGGGTCGGTTCCCAAGACTCAGGGGGTATGCTGCACAAATCGTATCCGGGCGGGTCGCTGCACCAATACCACACCGGAGTTGAAGGGGTATCCGAGGCGAAGTCTCCGGTGACATCCCCGTCGACGCCGTCCGCTCGCTCGTAGCAAGGACAGTCGCAGGGATCTTCATCCTGAAAGCACGGAAGAGGATTGCCGAATTCGTCGTAGAACTCTGAGACACCGTGGTGCGTGTGCCACAATCCCACCGCGTGCCCAGATTCGTGAGTGAGAACTTCTTCACTTGCACCGAAGTAGCCCTCATCAAGGAGGATGCCGCCTTGGTTACCGAGGACATCCGCGTCCCAGGGAAAGGTCGCGCGCCCCCCAATGGGAAGGTCGGTTACATAGACGTTGAGTTGGTGCGCCGGATCGTCAGCGTATTGGTTCCTCATCGATTCCAGTTCGTCCCCGAAGTGCTCCGGTTCGATCACGCGGTACGTGCTGTCCCAAATGTAGTCGGCCGCCGTACTCTGGGTGAACTGAATGCCATAGGGGGCATAGCCGGAATTCAGTTGTGTCATTTGACCCGCTACGTCGGACGGCGAGGCGGCGCAATTCGTGCCGTCATCCTCGCAGAAGATGTTGAACTTGATACGAATCGTAACCACAGGCGTAGCGGGTTCCGGGATCCAGGAGTCGCGCACCAGCGGCGTGTCGCACGTGCTGTACGTCGGGCATTCCTCCCCTGGAACACCCCGCTGGCCGACCTTGGCCACCCAGGCCTCGTAGGTGTCACACCATTCGCCAGGGTCCTGGGCCCTTGCCTGCGGGCCCTCTGCCATCCAAGGTACCGCACCGATTGCGATAACCCCTGTCAGAAGGCAGCATCGCGTCCGCTCTCTTTTCGTCATGACTTTACTCCTTCAATCAATGAAAGAACACTTGATAGTCCGTGCTCCGACGGACTGGTCCCAGATAACGCCCGACCCATAACGAACACGGTTTCTTGCGAAAACAGTGCAAGGCGCCCTCGTCTTGGAAAGAATACTGCCCGCGCGGTATAATCCCTGGGCGTTTTCCGGACATGCCGAAGCTTGGTGGGCACGCGAATGCAACTGCAACAAACGCGGCTGACATCGATATTGCTGATGACCGGGGCAGTGACGGTGCCCGGGCACGCCCAAGTGGTTTCCTGCGAACTGCTTTCTGATCCGGTATCTGAGGGATGGGATCTGTTCCAAAAGCTCTGTGCCCAAACCTGGGTCGACGACGACTGGTACTTCCAAGAATTCGACCCCCAGACATGTGGCGTCGGACAAGACGCGTACGTCCGGTCGATTACCGAGTTCAATAGTGAACCCGAGTTTTTCCTCGAATTCCGTGTTCAGACGAGCGGTGATCGGTCGGAGATTCCGCGGGGTGCCCCAGCTTTGATCTCCATGTTCAACTTCTTCGGCGTCGTCTACCACACGACGATCGCGCGTGATCTGGTCAAGTTCGCTCGCGACCTCGACGATCCAATCTGGTTCATCGAGATCGAGCCCGACGTGCCACACACGTATAGGATCGAGCTGTATCGTGACTGGTACGTGTTCTACATCGACGCCGATGTTCTCGACCAAGGCGCTCCCGATGGACCGTTCCCGGCTCACGATGCCCGGATCACCTGGCTCGGTCGGGCGTGGGACATTCCGTGCGAGAACGCTTGGGACTACATCCGCTACGGCGTGATCCCCGTCGACGGGAGCGGGAATTACGACAGCAACGAGGATGTCGACGCGCGTGATTACTACTTCTTCCACGAGTGCCTGGGCAACGAGCGGGTCGGCATCAACGGCGGACCGGATGAAGACGCCGGGCCCGGTTGCCGCTTCGCCGACTTCGACGCCGACGCCGACGTGGACCTTCAGGACGTGGCTGTCTTCCAGCAGATCTTCACCGGAAGCGAATGACGTGCTTGCGTCACAAGCGTATTGCGATCTGTCGGCGCGGACCCTGTACTCTGGACGTGACACGGCCTCACGCCGTGTCAATGTCCCGCGCGAGCTGCAACGAACACGGTCTTTCATCCATGGCACGGCATGGGACCCCGTCTTGGAGAAATCACCGCCCGCGTGGTATAATCCACGGGTGTCTCTCCGACACGCCAAAGCTCGGTGGGCGCACTCATGAGAGGCAAGCGGATACACCTGACAATGACCTGGGCGCTGGTGGGCGCTGCATCGTGCCCGATGTTCGCCCAGGTGTTTTCTTCGGAGTTTTTCTCGGACCCGGTTTCTGAGGGCTGGGACCTGTCGGTTGAGTACTGCGAGCCCGAAAGTTGGAATAACCGGGGATGGTACCATCAACAGCTTGACCTGGAGGCTTGCCCACCTGGGCCGGGGGGGGGCGCGAGTCGTACCTCCTGTGGCTCACCGACTTCAACGGTGTGCCGCGGTTTTTCTCGGAGTTCCGGGTTTTGACCGACGGAGACAGGTCGGAGATTCCAGGCGGGGCCCCCACTGTAGTCGCCATGAGCTGCTTCTGCGCGGTCAACTATCACGTTACGGTCGCCCGCGACCTGGTCAAGTTCCTTCGGGACGTCGACCTTCCGATCTGGCTTATCGATATCGAACCGGGCGTTCCCCACACCTACCGTATCGAGCTGCATCCTGACCGGTACGCGTTCTACATCGACGGCGACGTAGCGGACGAGGGTGTTCCTGAGGGCCCGTTTCCGGCGCACGACTCGCGGATTTCGTGGCGCGGACGATCCTGGTACCTCCCGTGCCACAATGCATGGGATTACATCAGGTACGGTGTGATACCCGAAGACGCCAGCGGGGATTATGACAGCGACGACGACGTCGACCGGCGTGACTTCTACTTCTTCCATGAGTGCCTCACCAATGTTCGCCCAGGCATAAACGGCGGCCCGGATCAAGATGCAGGCCCCGGGTGCCGCTTCGCCGACACCGACTTCGACTCCGACGTCGACCTCCAAGACGTGGCTGTCTTCCAGCAGGTCTTCACCGGGAACGAATGACGTGGTTGCGTCACAAGCGTGTTGCGATGTGTCGGCGCGGCACCTCGTAGGGGCCACCCGCTGGCGGCAGACCCGGGTCAACACCCCGGGCTCGCCGCTGTGCGAAGCTGTCCACCACCGACGGGCCGATCAGGTCCGCCGTGTATGTTTCGCCCGGAATGACGCGTTCCTCCGCGCTAACGCTTGCGCCAGCGGCCAGCAGCGACACGGCGCACAGAAACACCGGTATGCCCGTACTTCTCTCCATCATGGTTCGCCTCCTTCAACTGAAAAAAGAGCTGATTCTCCGTGGTCGCTTGGTTCCGGGCGACACCGGGAACCGTGACGAACACCACCTTCGCGAAGAATGACACTTCGCTCGGCGCGGATGCCGCGACTGCGGGACAGAACTGTCCCTGAAGGTACTGGCCTTGCCACATCAGGTCAAGTAGAAGGACGAGCAATACTGCTGAAGGTTGTCACGGGCAGAATCGACGCTCGGATTGCCTGCGCCCGATAAATCGCAGTCGACGGCGATTGTGGTTTCAGGCTCCCCTTTTCGCGGGAATCACTGCCTTTGTGCTATAATCGGTGGACGTCTCTCCAACATGCCGAAGCTCGGTGGACACGCGAATGAGAAGCGATCGGATATGCCTCAGAGCAACCTGCGTGCTGTTGGGCGCCGTAGCGGCGCCCGGGCTTGCGGACGTGTTCTCATCCGAGTTCTTCTCTGACCCGGTTTCCGAGGGCTGGGACCTGGTCCAACAGTACTGCGCCGAAACCTGGGTCGACGACGGGTGGTACTACCAGCGATTCGACCACGACGTGTGTCCCCTGGGATCTGGCGGCGGACAAGACGTGTACCGCCGCTCGCTTGAACCTTTCAACGGTGGAGCGCAGTTCTTCCTGGAGTTTCGCGTTCAGACCGACGGAGACCGGTCGGAGATTCCAGGCGGGGCGCCAGCCCTCGTCGCGATGGGCAACTTTTTCGGCATCATCTATCACGTCACGGTCGCCCGCGACCTGGTCAAGTTCATTGGGCACTTCGACCTGCCCGGGTTGTTTATCGATATCGAACCAGGCGTCCCACACACGTACCGCATAGAGCTGTATCCTGAGTGGTACGCGTTCTACATCGACGGTGACGTAGCGGACGAAGGTCTTCCCGACGGTCCGTTTCCGGCGCACGACTCGCGGGTGACGTGGGGCGGAAGATCCTGGTACCTCCCGTGCCACAACGCATGGGACTACATTCGCTACGGCGTGATCCCGGTCGACGGCAGCGGGGACTACGACAGCGACACGCTGGTGACGTTGGATGACTTCTACTTCTTCCACGAGTGCCTCACCAACGTTCGCCCGGGGATCAACGGCGGACCGGATCAAGACGCGGGCCCCGGCTGCCGCTTCGCCGACTTCGACGCCGACTCCGACGTCGACCTCTATGACGTGGCTGTCTTCCAGCAGATCTTCACGGGAAGCGAGTGATGATCGTCCCCCGGAGCATGATCGCTGTCGCCGTGGTGACACCCTTCCAGTGCTCCGCGCAGGTTGTTTCATACGAGGGCACCTCCTTTCCGGACGACGAACCCTGGGAACGGCGTGACACGCTGTTTATCGCAGACGGATGGCTCAGGACGGCGGCGCGCCCCGAAGGGCGACACGAAGCCCTGGCTTCGTTGCGTTGCTACATGACGCGCTTCTTTTCGCGGGAATCACTCCCCGTGTGCTATAATCGGTGGACGTCTCTCCAACATGCCGAAGCTCGGTGGACACGCGAATGAGAAGTCAGAGGATACGCCTTACAGCATGTTGGCTGCTGCTGGGCGCCGTAGCGGCGCCCGGGCTTGCCGACGTGTTCTCGTCCGAGTTCTTCTCTGATCCGGTTTCCGAGGGCTGGGACTTGGCCGTTCAGTACTGCGACCCGGAGACTTGGAATGACGAGGGGTGGTACCATCAGCAGCTTGACCTGGATGCCTGCCCGCCGGGTCCGGGCGGGGGCCGTGACGCGTACGTGCGCTGGATTACCGACTTCAATGGTGACCCGGAGTTCTTCCTGGAGTTCCGCGTCCAGACGGACGGCGTCCGGTCGGAGATTCCAGGCGGGGCGCCAGCCCTCGTCGCGATGGGCAACTTTTTC
>CAYOQG010000044.1:19174-25245 GCA_964405925.1 uncultured Phycisphaeraceae bacterium
CATGGGACTACATTCGCTACGGCGTGATCCCGGTCGACGGCAGCGGGGACTACGATGGCGACGAGGATGTCGACGGGCATGATTACTACTTCTTCCACGAGTGCCTCACCAACGTTCGCCCGGGCATCAACGGCGGACCGGAGAACAACGCCGGGCCAGGTTGCCGTTTCGCTGACTTCGACGACGACTCCGATGTCGACCTTCAAGACGTGGCTGTCTTCCAGCAGATCTTTACCGGAGGCGAATGACGTGCTTGCGTCACAGCAGCGATGCGGACTGTGAGCGCAGACGCTGCACTCTGGATGCGACACGGCCTCACGCCGTATCAGCCTCGCCCGAGGCCAGCGGTGCCATCCTCGACCGGCATCCCACATGAAATGCGCTCCGTTCCACGCTGGAGCGACGTGTGCTTCAGACGTCTGGCGGAACGGCGGCTCTACCAGCCTACGCAACCCCCCAGACGGACTTCTTGCGGGGAGTGTGGGTTTTGGCCTGAGCATGGATGCAATCGGAGGCGAGGTCCGGCGTCTCGTTGGGTCGCGTCGCGCAGGTCTACTTTACACGGGCGGCTTCCAAGCGGTATTCTTCGTACCGGGAGAGCATGTGCCGACACGGATGGCACCCGCGAGCACCGGTAGTGTCCGGGCGTGGCCAGATCCGGACGAATGTTGCGAGCGCGGACTCGAGCACGAGAGTGAATGACGATGGTTGATGACACTGTTGAGAGCACAAGTGCCGCCCAGGAAACATGGCGGATCTTCCGCATCATGGCCGAGTTCGTTGAGGGTTTCGAGACCATGTCACGGGTTTCGCCTGCCGTGTCAGTTTTCGGGTCCTCTCGGACCGGAGCGGACGATCCGCACTACGCGATGGCACAACAGCTCGGGCACGAGCTTGTTGACTGTGGCTTTGCGGTCATGACCGGCGGCGGGCCGGGAATCATGGAGGCTGCCAACAAAGGGGCATGGGAGGCCGGTGGTGAAAGCATTGGGTTGAACATCTATCTTCCCACCGAACAGCTCGCCAACCGGTACCAGACGGTGTCACTCGACTTTCGTTATTTCTTCTGTCGCAAGGTCATGTTTGTGAAGTACGCGGTGGCATTCGTTTGCTTCCCAGGCGGATTCGGGACGATGGATGAGTTCTTTGAGTCGATGACACTCATCCAAACTGAGAAGACAGAGCGGTTTCCGGTCATCCTGATCGGGAGCTCGTTCTGGTCGCCGTTGCTTGATTGGATGAGGACCTACCAGCTCGGTGAGCACCCATACATCTCGCCAGAGCATCTCGAGCTGTGCGAGATCACCGACGACCCACAATGGGCTGCCCAGCGGATTGTCAGGCACCGTGAGACACTCTTGGAGCAGCGGAAGGCCGCGTCCACGCCGGGTCCCCTGGTTACGGCAGAGGGCACCCTCGCCGGCCGCCAGCCGCAAAGGCCCTTTGACGCGAGTCCCTGAAACGCCGACGGACGCCGCACCGAGTGAGTTCCTGCGTTGTCGCGCCGGGACTACAAGCTGTGCGGGCAGCCCCGGGGCCGCCTCCTGTGGACCCATGCCACTCACGCGGGCGCGCAGCCCGCGAATCCACGCGACGAGGGTGAGGACGGACCGGCTTGCGGGAGGTCTCCTTCGGGCAAGAGACGGGCGGCAGACCGGTAACCTCGTGAACCGCCCGGGCAACGTTGTGCGAGAGCCTGAAAACGGCTATCATACAGTGGTGAGTACTGCTTTGAGCAGTCCTCAGCTGGATGAGGAGGTGTAGTCTTCGCAGCGAGTGCTTCGGTCAGCTTACGCTCGGGTCTCGAGGGAAGCGTGTTGCTGCTCAACGCGCACTACGCGGCACTGCGCGTGATCAGCGTGCGGCGGGCGTTTGCGCTGCTCTTCAAACAGGACCACGCCTGCGAGCCGGTCGCAGAGATCGTGCATATCGAGGATGGCCGATACGTTTCCTACAACTTTCACGACTGGGCCGAGCTGAGCGCGTTTAAGAGGGAATTCGAGCCCGCCGAGCACGATTGGGTTCGCACCGTCCGCTTTGATCTGGTCGTTCCGCGTGTCATCCGGGTCTTGACGTTCGCCCGGCTGCCCAAGCAGAACGTAAAGTTCAATCGTCGCAACCTGTTCGCTCGTGATGACAACACGTGTCAGTACTGTGGGAAGCGATTCCCCACATCGGATCTCAGCCTTGACCACGTGATTCCACGATCTCAATCGGGAGTAACCACGTGGGAGAACGTGGTTTGTGCTTGTCACAAATGCAACGTGCGGAAGGGCGGTCAGACTCCGCAGCAGGCGGGCGTTCACCTGATCCGACCGCCGGTCAAACCGCGGCGCAATCCGGTCATCAAGATGAAGCTCTCGGACAACCGCTACGCGTCCTGGAAGCAATTCCTCGACAACGCCTATTGGGATGTCGAGCTTACCTAACCGTGTCCGAATGGCGGTCGCCGAAATCGACACATCGCTCCGGCGGCAAATAGAGCCGACACGGCTGCGCCTGACACGTGGCGTCGAGGTGCACGTTCCAGTACGATCTTCACGGAAACGTCGCGAAGAGACTTCAATCGAGAGTGCCAACCATGGACGATCGCGGGCATCTCACGACCGAGCACCGGAACCCGCGCTCGATGCAATTGCATCGGATGACGATTCCTGAGGCGTTCGACCTGATCAATGGGGAAGACCGAAGGGTTGCCGAAGCTGTCGCGGGAGCCCGCGACGCGATCTGTGATGCAATCGAGCATGTCGTCAACGCCTTCCGGGCCGGGGGAAGACTCATTTACGTGGGTGCGGGAACAAGCGGGCGGCTCGGTGTGCTGGACGCGACGGAGTGTCCACCTACGTTCCTCTCCGACCCCCGTCAAGTTCAAGGCGTCATTGCTGGTGGGCTTGAGGCGCTCACGCGGAGCGTTGAGGGAGCCGAGGATGATCCCACGGTAGGAGCGCAGGCGATGGACGATCGCAACGTCGGGCCAGTTGACGTGGTGTTCGCGATTGCCACTGGCGGCACAACCCCCTTCGTCCATGCCGCGTTGCGACGTGCCCGGCAGCGCGGCGCAAAGACGGTCTTTCTCGCTTGCGTACCGCAGGAGCAAGTGACGGACGACGCGGACGTGTCAATCAGGGTGATTACGGGTCCTGAGGCGTTGACCGGGAGCACGCGGATGAAAGCGGGCACCGCCACCAAGATGGTGCTCAACATGGTCACCACGATTGCCATGGTGCAAAGCGGCAAGGTTTACGAGAATTTGATGGTCGACGTCAACACGGTCGCCAACGCGAAACTCCGCGACCGTGGTGCGAGGATCATCCAAACGCTCACGGGGCGGTCTCGCGAGGACTCACTCGCCCTGCTCAGCGCCGCCGGCGGTCATGTCAAGACCGCGCTGGTCATGCACATGAGGCAGGTCGACCGTCACGTGGCAGAGAGACTGCTCGCGGAGGTCCACGGGCGAGTGGATCAAGCCATCGAGAGGCAAAAGCCGATCCAGTAAGAGGTGGAGGGGGCCTGGTTACACCGCGCGAACAGCATTGGAGGTAGTCCATGTGAACTGCGAATCGAGTGCCCCTGGCAGTCAGCAGAAGAAGACGTGCGGACATATGCCTTATTCTTTCCCCTTAGAAAAAAGTGGGGAACGGACTCGACACGCCCTAACTCGTTTCCTCACCTTTGTCGGGCAAGGATGGAGAACCGCTGCTCTGTTCCCACGGATGGCCGCGCTGCTCTTGGTGCAGGCGGCAACGCTGATGCTTCTGAGTGGGTGTCATCCGCAGCGGCGGTATGAGGTTGGCCGGCAGGGCCCACCTGATCAGATTCGTGCCATATGGGTGACGCGATGGGACTACAAGTCACGGTCGGACATTGCCACCGTTATGGAGAACTGCCATCGAGCGGGGTTCAACACGGTTCTGTTTCAAGTGCGCGGGAACGGCACGGTCTTCTACCGGTCCGGAATTGAGCCATGGGCTGACGAGCTGGGTGGACGCGATCCGGGATTCGATCCGCTCGCCGTCGCGTGCAACGAGGCACACCGTCGCGGGCTGAGCGTGCACGCTTGGGTCAACGTCATGCCGGGCTGGCGCGGTAAGAAGCCACCGACAAACCGGCGCCAACTCTATCTTGCCCATCCAGACTGGTTTTGGCGCGATCAGATGGGTCGCCGGCAACCGCTGGGGTGGTACAACAGCGTCAATCCGTGCTACCCCGAAGTGCGCAGCTACCTGGTCGCGGTAATGCGGGAGATCGTCGGGAACTACCCCGTCGACGGTTTGCACCTGGACTACATTCGCTTCCCCAATGAATGGCATCAGTCCTATGGACATGGGCGGAAGGTGCCCGATTACCCACGCGACCCACGGACCCTGGCCATGTTCAAACGGGCGACCGGACATACACCGGGATCGGCACCGCGACTTTGGGACGGGTGGCGCACGGAGCAGGTTACCCGCCTGGTCCGTGATATCCGAGCCATGATGAGAGAAGTGCGTCCACGTGCGGTGCTCAGTGCCGCGGTCGGGGCAGCTCCCAGCGAGGCGAAACACCGACACTTCCAAGATGCCCGTCGGTGGGTGGCTGAGGGACTGCTCGATCTGGTGTTCCCCATGGACTACGCCGCTGATGCCAAGACGTTTGCTGATCGCCTGCGGGAATGGCCGGGTGTGGGGACACGGGTTCTGGTGGTCGTGGGGGTGATGTTCGACAACCGCGACAGCTCGACCGTCATCGCTCAGATCCGACGTGCGGCCGCAAGCACGCCTCATTTTGCCGCGTTCGCTTATAACTCGTTATTCGAACGGCTTGACAGAAGTGGGCAGCCGGAGGGGGATTCCCAGAGTGCTGCTCGCGCTTTGCTTCGGGATTGCGTGATTCCGTATCTGCGGCGGCTTGCGTCTACGACGTCATGACAGGCTGTGGCATCTCGCTATGGATTCTTTATGCCATCTGCCGTTCATCGTATGGCAATTGGAATTGACGTAGGTGGGACACAGGTCCGTGCGGCGGTCATCGATCCAACCGGGCATGTTCTTGCACGTCGGCACCGATCCACTCCGAGGGACGAGTCGGTAGAGGCGTTCATCAGATGGGTCGTCGATGCGGTCGTACAACTTCGTGACGAGGTCGGCATTCGCCGTGACCCCGGCATGAGCGTTGGTCTTGCGCTTCCGGGGGTCCTCGACGCGGATCGCGGTACGGTGAGACGATCCATCAACTTACCCTTTTTGGAGGATTGTCCGCTTGGCGAGCTGCTTACGAATCGGACGGGTCTGCGTTGTGTACTGGTGACCGACGCGGAAGCGGCTACGTGGGGCGAGTACGCGGTGCGAACGCCGCGACCACAACGTTTTGTCCACCTCCGCCTGGGGACAGGTGCGGCCTGCGGGGTGGTGATCGACGGGCAGCTCCAACGCCTCGATCAGGATCGTGCCACGCACTTGACGATGCTCATTGTCGACGAGGGTCTCGGCGCCGGTGCGTGCCGCTGTGGTTTGGTCGGATGTCTCGAGACGATCGCCTCAGGCGCTGCCCTCGACGCTTTGGCCAAGCAACACGGGTTCGCGGACGGGCTCGGGGGTCTGGCTCACGCGTACCAAGGCGGCGATCCGACAGCGCACCGTGTGGTCCAGCGAACGAAGGAGGCGGTTCGCTCGGCGCTGGGCAACTTGGGAAATCACTTCCAGCCGGATGTCATTTGCATCGGTGGTGGCGTAGTAGCCCGCCTCCCGTGGTTGATCGACCCCGGCAGCGCGACCGTGCCGACCGGTGCCGATGCCACGCACGCTCAGGGCTACCGGGGCGAAACGATGTGCGTCGTCGAGCGCGCCCGATTAGGCGACGACGCCGGGGTCATCGGCGCAGGGCTCTTGGGTTTGAAGTGAACCGAGGCCGAGGCCGGAGCCCTCTGGAGAGCGTATGCTGCCTGTTTCTTCCTTGACGGGGACAGCCGCGGGGCCTATATTTGCATAGTGACGCAAATGAGCAAGCAAGACACAAAGAACGGGGAACGCGGACAGGGATGTGGCCGGGCGATCGACGAGTTGTTGGAGGCGCGGCTCTTCAAGGCTTTATGC
>CAYOQG010000045.1:0-24400 GCA_964405925.1 uncultured Phycisphaeraceae bacterium
TCCCTGGACATGATATGTGGGTCGTCAACGCGCACACGGATCGTCGAGCGGGGGACCCAGGATTTCACACGGGTGGTCCTGGAACGCATGGACGGTGCACGAAATGTCTGCGAAATCGAACTTCTGATCCGGGAAGGGAAGCCGCAGATCCGTATTGACGATGTCGGGTCTTGCCTTTCCATGCTGGCAGGGGCCTAGGCGGGCTTGCGCACGACGGCGGACACGTCGACGAAATCAACGACACCCTGTGCGGGGTTGCAAGGGCAGTCGGCGCAGCCCGTACCGAGGACGTCACCCAGGGCAGTCATCACCAGCTCAGGCGTCTCTGGAAAGCACCCCTCGCACAGTGGTGGAGGACTCTTGCGAATCGCCTGGACGCCGAACGTCACCCCTGGAATGAGGGCATTGTCCAGAACGCCCGCGCGATCATATTGGGACCGGTCTGTATAGAACGGCGTGCAACCTAACCTGGCTGCCCAGAATGTCGGCGGCCGAGTTGGACCGGCGCCCCCAGCAAGCTCCAAGACCGGGCACCGTTCCTGGACCGATGCGCTTCGGCTCTGGGCAAGCGCCAACCCAGGGAGCGAATCGATCATCACGCGAATTGCGACCGGCCTCTTCGGGCGTGGCCCTCCCGGACGCCCGATTGCAGACATCGGATATCTGTTCTTCGTGCCGAGCCCGAGATCCGGCGCGGTTGTGGCGTAATCATCCTGACGCGGCGCCGCGTTGGCAGCATTAATCCCCGCATTGGATTGTCAAGAATCCGGTCCCCTGGCAGCCGTCCGCACAGTCCGCATGGCAGTTGGCAGGATCATACTCCGGTGCGCTTCGGTCGCACCGCCGGTCGCGCCAGCCACCGACGCGAATGGTGTAGCAGACACCTGGCTTAGCGACGATGTGAACCTCCGAAGGAGCAAAGAGCGGGCTACAGGCATCGTCGTTGCACTCAACGAGGTTGGCGTCGTCCACCGGCTCTGTACTTATGCAATTCTGTGTCCCATTGCTGTAGAGGGCCAAGACGGTGTCATGGACCGTCTTATCGCATAGACTGACCGTGAGCTCGACCTGTTCTCCGCCCAAAGCCCCGCACCCCGTGTACTCGTACCATACATCGGAACCGATCGAGGTATCAACGCACTGGCTCGCGGGATCGGGATCTGCTCCCGGTCCGTTGAGCGTATGGTACGCGCCGTGCGTGGCGCAAATATTGCTGAACGCGTTCGATCCGATGCTGGCCTTTGTGCGGTTTTCGAACAAGTCGTTCGCCGGCCGGGATGCTTCGCAGATCCCCGGGCCGCATGTCTTACCGAGCTTCCACGAACCGAAGCAGTCCACAAACGGAACATCATCCGTGCAGTCGCCGAGCGGCTCGCAATCACAGCACGCACCGGTCGCGGGGATCGGTGGCGGCTCGATCGAGTAGTTCAGGCAGAAAGCCATATCGTAGTCTTCGATGTCGCGCACCTCCCAGTCATCGGCATCGAGGTCATGCATGACCCGATCGTTCCCGCTCGGATTCTCCGAGTCGTCCGCGCGCCGATCCTCCGCCCAGTAAAAGTTGCACGTGTTACCCGTGGGCACGTCCGTGGTGTTGTGGATCTCGAGCCAATAGGTCTGCCCCTCGACTGTCGGAATCGGTGTGTCCAGCACGACGCTGATCTGCCAGAGGTCGAACTTCCAGTCGTGCGCCGTTTCCGGCGGACCAGTCCTGCTGCGGGCAACCACCCCAGTCTGACAACCGACCAGGCTTCCAGGCAGCGTCGACTCACCCGGAATGCCCGCGCTATCGTTCCAGATGCAGATCGTGAACTTGTCGAGCACCGTCGGGACGCAGTTGTACGGGTCGTCGTCGACGCACGCACAGTCGCAACGTCTGGGCCGAGTTGGCGGACCGCAGTCGATCTGGGAGTCGATATAGGCCCCGTCGAAGCACACCGTGTCGATCGCATTATCTGATGCCACGAAGTCGTCAGCCGTGCGGCGCCCGTCCGGGATCATGTCCCGGTCGGCGGAGTGCACCCGGCTGCGGCTTCTGCGTCCCCGTGCCGACTCCTGACAGTTGACATCGCTCGCCACCCTGCAGGTTGGGCACGGGTCAAGTAGATCATGACACTGGGCACCGCCCACGTAGGTACCGGGAATGGCGTCGCACTTCGCTTTGTCCATAGGCTTCTCCTCGGGCGTCTCGTCCTGACAGATCACGCCGACCGCGGCCCCGCGGCAGCACGACCCGGTGCAACAAGGGTTGTCGGAGTCCAACACGCGACAGTCGGCCTGGGAACCGCACGTCGTTATTGTGGACAACCAGTAGCCTCTCGCGGCTGTGCAGTCCAGCTCACTGAGAAGCTGACAGTTGTCACCCTGACAACACACCGCGATCTGCCCGGTACCTGATATGGCGTCAGGTCGAAGAATGACCTCCGCTGAGTCACCCCCCTCGTCATGAGCTGGCAAGTGAGTGGCCCCCTCCTCGCGCACCGGTTCAGCACGGTTTGGCTTTTGACTGATCCCATCGTCCCGCTGCACCGCGATCAGCGCGACAATCGTTCCAACAGCGAGCAAAAAGAGAATTCGAGTACGCCTTGAAATGTGCATGACACTGCTCCTTCTTCAGGTAGATGGGATAGCCGTTTGGAGCACGCCCGCAACGTGCTAACCGGTCCGAGACACGGACTCCGGGCGGGCCGTAAACGACCTATCTAAGATGACGCCTGCGCCCCACAGAGGTACGGCTCACCGATGTCAGGCCAATAACGTAACCCCAGAAATTGGCGAATCTTGATGCTACCGAGAGAGCCCCCGCTCGCCAAGGGCTGTTCCGCTGTGGGGACCAGGCGCATTACGCGTGACCGATACGAAAACGTTCGCGAGGGCGGCGAGATGCTGCGGTCATTGGGTGGCTAGAGCACTTCCCGCTCTCGGCCGCTGCGTCTTACTCGGGGCACGTATCCCGACCTGCGATCGATCCGCGCGGCGTGCCAAGACCTTCGGGGTCTGTCTTTGCCCGCGGGTCGCGAACAGGATCTCAGGGCCGCTTTTAGGTCGACAAGGGGCGCGGGCTAAGGACTTCGTACGACGGCCTCGCGATGCCGCCGCATGAACACAATCGTCCCGGCCGTGACACACAGAAGAGCCAAAAGGACCAGCCCCCACTGCGAGACGGTGGGGATTTCGGTCACATAAGTAAAGCCCTCGTTCTCATAGGTGATGTCGCCGGCGGGATCGGTTTCAACGTACGTATCGATGGTTACGCTCTGACCTGGGAGCAGGGGTTCTTGGAACTCCCATTCCACTTCAAGGTATTCCTCGAGGTCCGTCTCGTTCGGCTCCTTGTAGTATTTAACCACCCGCGGGTATTGGTCCTTTGGGGGTGAAATGCTCAGCTCGTACTTGCAAATGCGGACGTTCGAACCGACGTGGACTTCGTAATGAAGACCGTACGCGTCATCCGGGCTGTCATTGGTGGCTACATGCGTCTCGCTGTCGTTGAATGGTCCGTTGTCCCACTGGGAGAGCGTGACGATGTTCCAGTAGTAGGGATCCTGGGCAGCCTCCTCGTTATCAGAATAGCTGATATACCAACGGTTATCTTGCCAGGAGTAGCGGTAGTTCTCCACGGCATGGGTTTCACCGGTGCTTTGGTCGGAGTCAGTGACGTAGACTGTCGTGGGATTGACATTAAGATCGTTCGGCTCATCTCCCCGGTCATCGCCCCAAGCAGTGATCACGTGCTTCGCGTGAGCGAAACATGCGTCATTCGGAGCGCTGACCGGCTGATCAAACCCCAAGTACAGTCCAACCAGATTGCACTGGCGTAACTGGTCACCGATGAATTCCGCGCCGTTGGGATCGTCCCATGCCTCGCATTCGTCTTTGCAGCCATAGACTGTGACCATGGTGTACTTCTTTGTTTCGTCGTCCCTCCAGGGGTTGTGAGTTGATTGAAGCCACCAACTGGTGGCAAGATCAAGCCAGCTTCACCCTGCGGCCGTGAATCGCACTTTAAGATCACCATAGATATCGTCCGCTCTCGCCTGCACGGTGGCCCCGGTACCGTATCCGGCACCGGCGAGCATATTGGCGGCCGTGGCGAGCCAACAACTGCCGTCACAACCGAAGCACGGCTTGTTCGCGTCAGGAGGCGGGGTCCCGTCCGGTTCGCCCACCGGCGCTTTTATGTAGGGGTCCTGGCCGAGGACCGGAATAGATAGACAAAAGAAAGCGACGGCAACGCAACCGCACAATCTGCTGCGTCTCAACCTGTTCATGACATTCCTCCTCTTCCGAGTTGGGCGAGTCGACCGCTTGAAGCAACCAACGGGCACGCCGACCGACTTTGGGCACGGACGCGGCGCGCATCCCTAACCACACGTTCCGAAGTGACGCTAGCCTGAAACGGCGGCATGACTCGCCCACCTTCTGTTAACCATATGAGCAGAGAGGTTGCTTCACCACGATGATAACAAGCCTTCGTACAAGCGCCAAGGGAGCTTCCACCAAGGCGCCGCCGAAAGGGTGCATTCCAAAGAAGGCGGCGGTTATGCGGCCATTTGCAGCAAACGAGAGCGCCAGACCGCGTCCCAGGTTCGGTTGATTTGCTGGGCGGTTTGGTCACTCATGGCCACCGCTCACTGCTTGGCTGCGCCACTCTAAATGAAATGCACACGGGCACCTGCGCCCGCACGACGAAATCGGGTCCCTCCCATGACGGGGCGGGCACTCGGACGATGCGCCCGTCAGCTAGTGCGGACCTTCGGGTCGTCTCGAAGCTGGAGACCTTCTCGTCCTCGCGTCCTCGATCACGGGTGGCCGGATGTTGCTAAGCCCTCACGTCTGCGACACACTGTCCGCCAGGACCCCGGATAGTGCTGCCCCCTTTCTTGTGAGAGGTAGAACGCTTGAGCCGTGAAGCCGATCAGATGACCGTGCCGCCATCCAACGCTCGGGCGTACACGGCAGCCGCTGCGGCGATCGGCTTTGCCACACTCTATTGTCTCGTCTTCCTAGTTCCGTTGCGGTTCTTTGGGGGGGGACGATTAGGCGATGTTCTGACCAGAGTGAAGGGACCCTCAGATTGGGTCCGCCGCCTTGTTGGCCTTTTGGTCGACTACCTCGAGGTGCAGCCATCGTCGCGAAGCGCATTGCATTTCGGTGCCTATCTTCTCTTGACTGCCGGTGTGATCCCCTGGCTGATCCTTTTTATGCTGCGTCGTGGCCGCCCCTATGATCTTGGCTGTCGCTGGCCCAATCGGTACGGGTGGCGGGTCTTGCTCGTTGGCTATCTCGTGGCCGTGCCCTTCCTTGGGTGGATGGTCCGAGGATCCCGATTCGCTGGACCGTATCTCGCTCAACTCGAAAGCTGGGGTGCTCTTGTGTTTTGTGCCTACTATCTTACCAACATGTTGGCAGAGCATTTTCTGTTTCACGGTGCCTTTCTTGCAGTCTTCCGGGTCGGAGCCCGCTGGCCCGGACCTCCTCCGACGGACGCCCGTGCGACGGCCCTTCATAGACGACTTCTTCAGTGGTTGGGGCTGGGTCAGCCAACGCAAGCGGCTCTGCGATTCACCCGCGTTGTGCGTTGGCTCGGCCTTCAACCCGGCTGCGTTCCCGCTATCTGCGCCTCGGCGGCCTTGTTCGGGCTCATTCACGCGGGCAAGGATTTCCGCGAGCTGCTGCTTTCCATACCCGGCGGTGTTGCCCTTGCGTATATCGCGTACCGCACGAATTCGTGGTTGACGCCCTTTGCCCTTCATCTGGCGACAGCGGGGACGGCTTGCGCGATGATCGTGTGGGCAAGATGACCTCGCCGGTGTCACGATTCCGTTTGACACTTCCGTCCAAGGGTAAAAGTCCTACCTGCGTGCTATGGACCCCTCCGTCGAACGCGAGGAGTCGCGGTAGATGCCCAGGATCACGAAAACGAGCGCCATCAGCGCGTAACCGATCGCGATGTCGTTAGCGCGATAGGCGAGCGCTCCATCGCTCGGTGCGACGAACAACAGCAGAAAGTCAACATGGTTCCCAGAGATCTGGTAGGCGTGTGACAAACCCAGCAGGGTGACGACGGCGCCGACCAGGGCCCAAACGCTCGCTCCGAAGAAGCGACGGTCGACCAACGTCGCCCCAATCGCCGCGAGGACCATACAGGTGAAAATGTATCCCCGCTCGAGCGTGATCAGGCCATGGAGCAGAAAGCCGCCGACCTCTGCCTCCGCACTGTGCTCAATCATGGACTGGACAGTCACTCCCCCCGCGACACCGAACACACCGACCGCGATTGTCGCACCCCACGCGGCGATCGCGGGAAACAGACCCAGTGCGACCGCCGGGGCATGTTCGATTGGAGTAGCCTGGAAGGCCTGGGCGGTGATCACGATTCCGATCCACAGCACGATGGCCATGCCCGCCTCGATCGGGATCACGCTGTTCACCAGTGCCACCGTCCCCGTCAGACAGATGACGGTGATGACCAAACCGTTGAGGGTGGAATATCCTCTGCGTGCCCCCATGGCCTTCCAACCGGGATGTCCGATGTAGATCGTCGTCGGAAAGCAGCTACCGAAGCAGGCGGCGAGGATGGTTCCCAACCCGTTCATCGATAGTGTCATCCTTGTGTCGTACAGGTCGCCGGCAGCCTCCGCCGATTCGATGTTCTGCAAGCTGCCGATCACGTTGAAGAGCCCCATCGGCACGATGACCGAAAGAAAGCGAAGCCACCTTTCCGGCGACTGCTGCAACACGTCCAGCAACGCTCCACCGGACCAGGTCGGCAGAACCGGACCCGCCTGAGACCACGCTGCCGCCACGGCACTGGCGTCCATTTCCCGGCCACTCCATCCGCCGGGCAGTAACCACGCCAACAGCGTCCCCAGCACGACCGCCACAAGCCCGCCAGGCAGTCCGCCCGGAAAGCGGGTGCCGGAAAAATAGGTGATCAGCACCACCGCAGTCGGGACCAGGGCGATCAGTGGCCAGGACCAGATCTTCAGTACGAACGTCATCGAAATGAAGCCGATGGCGATCCCCGCCAGTGTGGAAAGCAGCGCCGCTCGCGGTGAGTGCCGCCGGACCTGCTCGGCCACGAAGGCTCCAGTCAATTCAATGATGCCACTACCGAGACATGCCAGCATTCCCATTTGCCAGGCGAGATGGACGCTTTTCGTTTCCCGGAAAACCGGCGCCATGACGAAGAACACGTAGACAAGCAGCGACGGCGTGTTGATTCCATAAGGAAGGGCGGTCACATCGTCCCGACCGCACCGTCGCGACAACCGGTGCGCCTGCCAGGCATAGAACAGGTTCCCAAACAGGATGGAGACGGCTGCTCCGGGAAGAATTCGCCCATAGAGGTACCGCGCCTCGTCCCCGGTCATGCCGCATAGCTCGCCGCACAAAGCCACAATCAGCAGTAGCTGGACCAAATTGTCGACGAACAGCCCGAAAAAACCGTCCAGATCGCGTCTGACGAACCAACGCATAAGATGCTGCCCGTGTCACAGTCCAACGAAGTCGAGGCGCTGCACCCTGCCCCAAGCCACCTCGTGCAGACTCAGCGTAACGGGCGAAACGCGGTTCGCCAACAGCGGGGGTGTTCCAACTGCTGCCCAGAATGAAAAATGGGATCGCAAGTATGCGGGGATGTGACACGGCTGGCCTCTGGGGCAGGTGCGAAGCGGCGGATAAGAGCACCAACTTGGAGCTCGCTGGCGGACCGGGGAAAAAAAACGCCGAAGCAACGGGCTTCGGCGTTTGAGTTTATCGTTTGCGTCGAAGCTTCAACAGGGAGGATCGCGAAGCCCGACGACGTTCGCGATCAGCGCCGTCTGCGACGCAGTGTTACCAACGCGCCAACAGCAAGAAGCGAAAGCGTCATAGGCTCGGGGACACCGTGCAGCGTTACCGACTCGAAGCTCCCGCTGTCACCTTCAGCGTCGTCAATGACCACAAAGATCCACGGTGCCGTTACGGTCCCGATTTGCGTGCCCATGTAGTCCGCGAAAGCCCCAGGACCGTCAGGTAGATAGATCGTATCAGGTCCGGGCAAGATTGTCCCTTGCGGAACGCCGTGCGGTAGCGCAACTCCCTTATCCGAGTAGACCACCGTGATGTTTGAGAGCGAGAAACCGTCACCGGCATCATCCATCACTTCGATACCGGCCCCAAGCGGGTCAAGCAAGATGAAGTTGAGATCTTCCGGTCGAGTATGTGTCAGCCCCACGACCTCCAACTCCAAGTACGTAATAGGAGCGTCAGCGGGCAGATTGTTGTAAACCAACTCCACCGGATACCACCTTACGCTGTCGTCAGGGATGTCAGTAAGCCCTCCCGTTGGAGCCGCGTACGTAAACTCGAAATCCCATGGCGGGCCTGGCTGATCGGCCATTGCCGATGCCGGAATCAACATCAGTCCCATCAGCAGTGTGAATACGGTCCCCGCTTTCATCCTTTCCATCCTCCCCGTTTAACTGGGAAACACGCTAATGCACAAACTAGGGCGAGCCCCCCGATAGAGTAATAGCAAGCCAACTTGGCAGTCAATGCCCCTCCACGAAACACCACGCGCCCCCAACGACGGTTTGGGCCGTCGGGTTCTCATGCTCATCGCAGTATAGACAAACCCGGCAAGGACATCAACGCCCAAAAAAGAACTTTTTTCCCCTCCAGGTCTCTCAGCCGGTTATCTCAGGCCTTGGGTTCGAGCTGCGCGGACAGCATCGGAACGTCCGATATCGAAGTGTTTCTCACCGTACCGGTACTGGGACGCCCATACAGCCAGGCAGGACCGGGTCCGGGATTCGTAGCCGGGGTTGGGCTGGCCACGGCCCCTGTTGGCCAGCCTGGTTTATTCATGCGTAAAACTGGGCAATCCTCGGAGTAACGCGTATCGGCCCGAACCCCCTCTGTCGATCGCCCAGCCCAACCGCTGAAAACTCAACGGATGGCGGTGGGCGGGGCTTCCTATAACAGGGCCATGAGCATGGATCGGAGCGATCGGTAGGTTGCCCTAAACCTTGATGCGCGTTGTCTAGCGTGCTAAAGTGGGTAGACAGCAGGTGATCGCTGGGTCGGATCGCGCGTTTCCTTGCCGGCCAGGCGAAGGAGGTGTGGAAAGAGCGGCCGCCCACCGTGGCTCGGCACAAGATGGTGATATTCGTCTCGCATCCATTCACGCGCTCGTGTATCAGGTTGATGGCTGGGTTTCTGGCCTGGCGAGACTTCGTCCGGGGGCTGGTTTGGCAATCTTCGTTACGGACAGCGCGGAGTCCCGACTGCACCTGAAGGTGCATGATTGGTGGCTGCTTCGCCTCTTGTGCCTACGCGGGACGACCGGGTTCAACAGCCGACGACGCCGGCGTTGCAGCGCATCCGAAGAGTCTGCCAGCGGTGCCTGTGAACTATGGATCTGCTGTCTCGTTCCCGTGCGCCATGTACAGGGCCGCGGGGTGCGTACTGGCGACTCACATACGGCGAATGGTTTGGGCGGGTGACGAAACGGTTGCCCCGGGGCCGCAACGCGATCCTCCGGGGGATTCGATGACCGGACGGACCTTGAGGGGGGCACGATGTCGTTGATCGCAGCCAAAGCGGTTGTGACGACATGGGGGCGTGGAAAGCTATGAGTACCGCAAGGACACCCGGACTCGCTCAGAAGTACGCTGGGTTTCGAATTGTTCTTCCGTTGCTGATGTCAGGCGTGGTCTTGGGACAGAGCCCTGCGCCGATAGGCGATGTAACCCTGAGCCGTCCCGGGCCAGGGCTGACGCGTGCTTCCGGCCTCAGCGGGACTGCATTCCTGATCTGTCAGACGGACGCCGGTTGTGACGACGATAACGCATGCACGGTGGACATTTGCCAAGATGGTGTGTGCTTTAGTACATCGATCCCAGACTGTGTGCCGTGCCAGCCTCATTACACTTGTCCGCCGGTTCAGATCGTCTTTTTGATGGATACTTCGGGCTCGATGGGCGATGAAGCGGCCGTGCTTTGCTCGGCCATCGACCAGATTGTCGTCGACCTCCAGGCGCAGAATGTTCAAGTCAGTCCGACCATCCTCGGTATTACGGAGACACCTGGGGGGGCGTTCTCCTGTCTGACCGGCGACGTTCTGTCACTCTTCGGCGGCGACGTTCCCAACGATCCTGGGCGATGTATGTTCCCCGACGGCTCCTCGGCATTCGAATCCTGGGGTCCAGCCACGGCGATCGTAGCGGACCGTTTCGATTGGTCGGACGGGGCGATCCATATCATTGTTCCCGTCAGCGACGAGGGGCCCTGCAACGGCAACCGGCCTGATGGCTGCAACGACCCTGGCGATGACCGCGATTCGATCGAGAACGCCATCGCTGTGGCGAGCAGCAACTCCGTGATGGTCTCGCCAATTACGGGGAGCGGTTCCAACGATTGTGTCCTCAACCTCAGCAACGCCCTTGCGGCAGGGACAGGCGGGACGGCCTTCCAAACGGCGGCGGCGGGAACCGACTTGCCGGACGCCATCGTTGGGATCATCTTGGAGTCCTGCGAGATCGATCTTTCCTGTGATGACGGGTTATTCTGCACGACCGACGAAACGTGCACTGACGGTACCTGTGGTGGCGGTGTGCCGCGTGACTGCAGCGAGCTCGATGATCAGTGCAAGACCGGCGTCTGCAACGAAGAGACGGATTCCTGCGAAGCCGAGCCTGCTTTTGACGGCGAGCCCTGTGACGACGGACTGTACTGCACCGATGAGGAGATCTGTTCCAACGGCGAGTGCGCTAATGGCTCACCCCGCGATTGCTCGGTGCTGAATGACCAGTGCAACCTTGGGCTCTGCAATGAAACGTCGGATACGTGCGACCGGCAGCCAGCCAGGGAAGGTGAGCCGTGTGACGACGGACTGTACTGCACGGACGGCGAGACCTGCGGCGGCGGCTTATGCGCTAACGCCGGTCCGCGCGATTGCAGCGAACTGGATGGCATCTGTGTCGTTGGGGCGTGCGACGAGACACGTGACGCGTGCGTGACCAACCCACTTGCCGAGGGCGAGACCTGTGACGATGGCGATTTCTGCACGATCTGGGATGAGTGTGATGGCGCCGGAGGCTGCGGGGGTACGGATCTAGCGACCATCACCTGCCACGATGATGAAGAATGCTTCGGGTCTACATGCAACGCGGACACGGGGTATTGCGTGTGCGCTGTTGGCCCTACTCTTTGTCTTGAGGTCGAGCCGGTGGACGGGTGTCACGAGCCGGGCGAGGTGTTTGCCGTAAACGTCAGGCTAGGCCGGGTCGAAAGCCACGTCGTCGCTGGACAGTTCTTTTTGCGGTACGACCCGTCGCTGCTGACGTTCAATCGCGCCGATCCAGGGCGCGTGGCCGACGAGACTTCACGGTTCGTCAACGAGATTTTCGAACAGAGTGATCCCGTCGAAGGGACGGTCTTTCTCGCCGTGACCACCGACCTCGGTGATCCCGGGACGCAGGGTCCGGCGCTGATGGCGACGATGTGGTTTACGCCGGTGCCGACATGCGGCGTTGTTTTACCGCTTTGCCTCACGAGCGAGGACCAGAGCATCACGATCTTGACGGACAGCATGGGGTCGCCCGTGCCGTTCGAGCCGGGGTGTTGCACGGGCGAGATTGCGATTGGTCACGAAGACGCCGCGCTGACTTGTCCGGAGAGCCTATCCGTCAATGCTGATGCAGGCGGCGTAACTTCCGTCGTCACGTGGGACCCCGTCGAGGTCGTCGGGCAAGTATGCAGCGATCCGGTCATCACATGCAGTGCCCATAACAGTCTCGGTGCCGATATCGACCATTTGATTGCGGCGGGAGGTGAGTTCCCTACCGGTATCTCCCACTTCGAGTGCAGCGCTACCTCTATTTGTGGGACGGTGGGCATCTGCTCGTGGGATGTCGGAGTCAGCCGGGCCAACCTTGTAGAACTCGACCTGCAACTGTCGCCGAGGGTTATCGCCGAGACGTTCCATCGCTGCATCGAGTTGGAGTTCTTCTCAGATTGTGTCACTGTGCCAACTCTTGCTGCACAGACCGTTCGATTCGGCCTGCCGTTTGACCTGCCAGGCTATGCGACGGAGGTTCCGATTAAGGTCCCGGCTGGTAACTACTTCTGCGTAACCGCGCGTGACCCCCTCCACACGCTGCGATCCGCGGCGACTCCCGAGATCGTGGACACACGCTACGTGCTCGATTTCACGGGGGATCCATTCTTCGGCGGCCGGTGGTTGGTCGGTGGAAACCTAAACGGCGACAACCTGATCGACAGCCTGGACCTCGCTCTGTTCCGTGACCAGTACCTGTCCACTGTCGACATAGACACTCCTTGTGGAACCGCACCGGTCCACAGCGATATTAATGGCGACGGGATTGTGGACGTGCTCGATTTCAGCTTCATTGACCTAAACTTTCTCGCGCACGACAAGGCTGCCTGCTGCCCGGGCGGCGCCAGCGCCGCGGCGGCTTCCCCGATGACTGAAATCCCTTTGCGGGACCTGGAGTCTATGGGATTGGGTCACCTCATCGATGGCGATCTGAACGGTGATGGTGTCCTCGGTGTTGACGACATCGTGGCATGGATGCAGGGCCAGCGCCCACCAGCCAAAACAACTCGATCCAGGACCTCGTTGGAACGGTAGATTCGCACCGAACACGTCTGCGGAGCCGCGGGCAGAAACGGGCTCGACGTTGTTGAGAGCCCGCGCGCATGCCCGCGCAGGCCAAAGTATACGGTTCAGATTGTCGGGGATGTGCATCATTCTGCGGGTTGCAGCAGCAACCGCATCTGCTCAAAGTCGAACGTCAGCGCGTACGGTTTGAAAAACGCGTGCGAGATGATCCCACCGATCCGGAATCCGTGGCTGTATTCCGACTCTGGCGGGAGAGCGCCGAATACGCCGGTCAGATTGTGCTGCTTCGCGTCGCCCAGTGCAAGGGTATTTACCGTAAAGGGAGTCACCGAGACGGGCCCGCCGCCTCCAATGCCTTGGAAGGATGGGAGGCCGGACAGATCAATTCCCGCGTCCTTGATCGTTGATTCGTGGGCCACGAACCCACCGGTGCCGATCAGAGCCAAACCGGTATCCGCAAACAACAGACACGGCTTGGCGTCGTTCACCCTTCCCCAGGCCACCATGATGTGTGTGTCCGCCATCCAAAACGGAATCGTGTGGGTCTGAGGTGAGTCAGCCAGACTGTCCATCTCTTTCAAAACCTTGCTCGTCTTCCGTCGAAGGATGAGTTCGCCGTTCGGGTAATCGAGCGTCGAGACAAAGTGATATAGCGGGACGGTTCCGATCACCCCGTCGATGCGTTTCCCCAAGGGGAGTCTGGGCCCATGCCGCAGCTTAACAGGGACGTTTCTGATCTTGAACTCGCCGAGCTGAATCGACTCGATGGTTCCGTAATGGACGGGTGCTTTCTTGCCTCCCGCAAAGGTTGCCATCTCCGGTGGCTCGAATCGACGGACCTCGACGCTCTGAGCAAAATCGGGAGCTAGGCCCAACTCCGGGCCTCCCGTATCGATCAGCAGGTACACCTCATCGCTGTCGTTTATGCGGGCCTTCACCACCGGCAGCGGATCAGTCTGCTCGAACTTCACATGTGCGATGTCAGCTTCTCCAACAACCTTGTAGGGGGTGACTCCAGAGAGGCTGTCCAGTTGATCGGCTGCACCCACGCGACCGATCTCGCGATAGATCGAAGCAGCCTGCTGGAATCTGTCTTGACGGTAGTAACACTGAGCCAGCAGCGATTTCGGACGCTTTTCGTCCGGAAGAAGTTGCACAGCTCGCTTGAGATGGTGCTCGGCTTCCTTAAACCGGTTTCCGAGTAGGGCAATCTCGCCGAGACGCAGCACTGCTTGGCCGCTACCTGAGTCCGCGGCCAGTGCCTTTGTGTACGCCTGCTCCGCCTCAGTGAAGTGGCCCTGTTGAAACAGCTCGTCACCGCGTTTGAGCAGATCGTTCGCGGCGTTGCTTGCGGAAGCGACCCCGGGCGTGGTCAACAGAATCGGCAGAATCAGACCTATGATCGAGATTCGTGAAAGGTTCATTGGACCGTACTCCAGTACAGGGGTTTTGGGATCCAGACCGCCCTTGGCGGGTTGTCAGATGACCATTCAAGCTCAATAGACGCGAAGCGCCAAGTAATCATTTCAAGAAACAGGCATTTCTTAATAAAAAATATTGAAAAAGTTTAGCGGTCGGTTAGCCTTGAGACTATGGCTCAAGGCCGCAAAACGTTCGTCCTGCGTCGTCCGGACCAGGTGGCAGCGCTGGCGTCCCCCGTCCGATGCCAGATCGTGGACTGCCTCACCGTACACGGCCCGAGCTCGGTTCGGGAGGTTGCCGCGCGAATGAGCCGCACACCCGAGTCCCTCTACTACCACGTGAAGGCACTTGTGGCTGCTGGGTTGGTGCTGCTGCAATCGACGAGGAAGGTGAACCGACGGCGGGAAGCCGTCTATAAGGTGGTCGCTCCGCGGTTGATCGCGGATCGAAAGAAACGCTCCCTGGCATACAAGGAGGCTCTGGCTCGCACGGGGGAAGTGTTCCTTCGTTTGGCGGCCCGTGAGCACCGTGCGGCTGTCGAGTGCGGTGACGTGCCCGTCGAGGGACCGCGGCGTGTTCTGTCACTCCGCCGCCACTCCGCTCGCTTGACCCCAGCAAGTCTGGAGAGGCTGAATCGCCACCTGGATCACATCTTCGACTTGCTCGACAAGTGCGATGACCCCAAAGCCGATGGCACCTTCGCCGTAACGGTCGCACTCTCTCCCGTCTCACCCCGTACAGATCGATAACATAGTCCAGTTTCTATCATGATCTTCCGCGAGGTCCGGCCAATGGAATGATTCCAAAGCCTGGTCGAGGAAGTCTTTTCGCCGACCCAGTGGCTGCGGTGTTGAGCGGGACGCGTGCAGTGGGTGCGGTGTTGTGGGTCGACGATCGATGCTTCGTGCGTCGAGCGCAGACCCAGGGGGTTATCCGGCCCTAGCTCAAACACGCATCCAATTGTATCGCGGACCGTTGGCACCCGTCAGACATTTAGTTCGACGATGTCTTTATCGTGAAGAATGTGGTCGAGGTGGACCTGTTGGCCGTCGACGACGCCGTGGCCCCAAAGGCGTGCAGCGTGGACGCGGTGATCGTCGCCATGATAGACCTTCCGGGCCAGCTCATGGATATCGCTGCCGCCCGGAAGGATGAACGGCTCCTCGAGATCGGGTTTTTTGCCGGGGGGCTTGGCATAGACGCGGATCATGCGGATCAGTTCAAAGAGCAATCCGGGAAGACGCGACATCGCCTCGGGATCAAGCGTCGACAACGCCTCGATCCGTATGTCGTCACCAAGGTCCTCACGAAGCATCGCCAGATTGTCCCCGGTGCCGGAGGCGTCCATCTTATTCGCCAGCACGAATCCCGGGACTCTGAGCGTACTCCCGACTTCATCGATTCGTTCTCGCGGGCCGTCGGTGAGCTCGATGTTTCGCTCCCGGAGGTGGCCGAGGCATGTTGCCGCATCGTCGAGGACAGAATCAGCCGATAGGTCGACCACCACAATGAGCGCATCCGCCGTCCGCCACAACCCGGGAAAACCTGGCGGCACGTGCTCCGGCGTAACCGACGGTGTATCGATCAGTTGAATCTTGATGTCCTCGAATGGTACAGCACCGGGAACCGGCAGCGCAGTGGCGAAGGGGTACTCGGTGATCTTTACGTGGGCGTTGGTCAACGCGCCGACAATGGAGGACTTTCCGACGTTGGGCGTTCCGATCAAAGCGACCTGCCCGGCTCCGGTCTTAGGGATGTAGAACGGATCAGCCTTAGAAGGGCCTTTCTTCGTTGGCTGCTGCAGGGCCTTCCGGGCTGCGGAGAGCTTCTTTTTCAGATCAGCCTGGATCTTCTCCGAAGACTTATGCTTGGGCAGCTCCCGCCACATCTCCTCGAGGGCAGCCAGTTTCTCCTCGGGCGTCGTCGCCGTCCGATACTTGGCCTCGGCCTCGAGATACATCGGTGTCAAGTTGGCAGCCATGCGAAGCGCTCCGTCCGTATTATAACGGATTTGCCAGGGCGCGCACCTGTTCTATTGGGGAGCGGCCGGCGTCAACGGCATTGACCCGCCAGGTGTCAGGTTCGAACATGTGCTCGGATGCCATCCAAACGATCAGATACGGAGCAGCGGACTACCGGGGCATGGAGAACCATCCGACGTTCTCACGCTGGCGGGTACCAGGCTGCGCCTTAGTCTCCAGCGTGGGGAATGATCCGGCAATAACTCACAAGTGGACAACGCGGCTTGCCGTGAGGCAACGACTGATCTACGGTAGCATCCTGATCGGAAACCGTGATGCCCCCCTAACCGTGTCGCCCCAAGCAAGGCATCCATCGTGCAAACCACGGATGGCGGCTGGGCCTGTGCAGGACATCTGGGGCGGGGCATCCGGCAGGCGCTTGGCAAGCTCGTACGGCCCAATTAGAGAGTGACACTGCGATGTTTCAGGTCTATCTTTCCGCCTACCCCTGGGACCTGGCGGACGACAACGTGGACCGCGTGCTCGATCGACTACGTGGAGAGATCGGAGTCACCGGCTTATCGGTTTGGATGGGAGTGCCTGCGGTATCGCCTCTCCGGGTGCGTGACGTTAAGCCGCGGGTGTTTCGAACGCGTGGCGGGTTGTTTTTTCAGCCGGATAGCGAGCGATACACAAGTACGCGCTGCAAGCCGATCGTGTCGGAGTGGCTTAAGACTCGCCGTCCCCTCGCACATCTGAGCGAGGCGTGCCAGAAGCGAGGCATGACTCTTCGGGCAATCGTCTCAGCATCCATGACGGGCCGGCTGGTCCAGCGTCATCCCGAGATGGCGTGTAAGAACGCGTTTGGCGATGGGTCCCAACTAAGCTTGTGTTTGGCGAATCCGGATGTGCAGGCCTATCTGTGCCATCTTGTATCCGATCTATCGCAACGTGACGGTGTCTTCGGTGTGACGATTGCAGATTTTGTACTTAGCTGGGCCGATGCCTGGGCGAATGTACTTGAGCTGCCTGTCGGAATTGGGGGGACGGAGCTGGGTCTTTTATCGATCTGTTTTTGCGAATCGTGCCATCAGGGTGCGACAAGTGCTGGTATGGACGTCGATATGGCACGACGATCGGTGCAGACGATGCTGCAGAGGACTTTTGACAGAGGCTCTTTCAAGGACGCGGACTTTGAGTCGATCCTGGCCGACAATCAACCACTTGCAGATTTTTGCATGTGGCGGTCGTCCACGCTGTCCTTGTTGCTTGGGCGCCTAGTCGACGTGTGCAGTGGTGAATTGCTGCTGGACCGGCGTGCGAACGGTACCGCTTGCGGTTGTGGGACGGAGCCAAACTGGACGCTTCCGAGTGGCGTTATCACCAGACTAGACGTAACTGGACAGCTTGGAGATGCGCTCTGCCATGCCGCCCAGCGCAACGAGCTTCAGATACCGGGGTCTCTTGCCCTTGAACCCCGTGCGCCGGACCTGGTCCGAATCATGTCGCAGGCAGTGGAATTGGGGTACTCTGCCGTCGAGATCGAGGATTATGGCCTGCTCCCCGAGGCCGCCCTTGTTCCCATCAAACAGGGCATTCGATTCGCAAAGCGGTCGGCCCGTAGCTAGCCCATTGGCGCAAGGCCATGGGGACCGAAGGGCTTCGAGTGCGAGGTCATCTCCCTCGAAATAAAGTACCCGCAATGCAAGTCGGTGGGCAGGTGCTCACCTGATCAGGGCAGACATCACGGTGACAGAGAGCTGGCATCTGATGTGAGGGCCTCATCCAGCGCTTCACGCGCCTGGGAATGATCCGGCTGCAGCTCGAGTGTCTTTTGAAAGGCCTCGATGGCCTCCTGCCTCCGGCCGAGCTTGGAAAGCGAAAGACCCAGTCGATACTGAGCTCGGGCTCGGATTTCGCTCAAGCTGGTGCGCCCGGTCGCGAGCACGAGCATTCGGAGCGCCTCGCTATACCGCTCCGCGGCCTCGTTGTAGCTACCCTGCCGGTACAACAGGTCGGCGAGATTGATGGTTATGTCGAACACGAGGGGGTCTGCTTCTCCCGCCTGCATGATCACGTCCATCCCGGCATTTTCACTTTGCCTGGCTGTGACCAGCTCCAACGCCCGTTCGTAGAGCGAAAGGGCTTCATCAAAGCGACCTTGGCGCATCCGCAGGTTGGCGAGGCGCTCGTGCGCGTACGCCATCTTGGGGTGCAACTCCAACAACGCTGTAAGATGCTCGTTGGCGGAAGCCAGGTCGCCCTCGTCGATTGCAAGCTTCGCCAACATAGAATGTGCCCTTGGAAGTTCAGGGCGGGCCGCCAGGACGTCGTTGTACAGTTTTCTGGCTGCCTCGCGCCGCCGCACTTCAACCGACCCGCCATCCGGAGTCGGCACTCGGACGAGGGCGTCGGGGTCCCTCTGAGCAAGCTCGTTCGCCATGGATAGCCTGAGGTACAATGGCAGAAAATCCTTCTTATCGATGCCTCCCTGTTCGAACTCGAGCTGCGCGTCGCGACTGGAGTCAAGATAACCCAGGGTTTCGAGACGGCCGATGTTCTCGTCATCAAGTGCCAAATATGTGTCGCCAGAAAAAGTCCGGAGATTCTTCTCTAACACGCCTCTCAGCTGTTCCTTCAGTAGTCGGGCCTGGCGTTCGTGCTCGGGCAGAACGTTCCGTGTTTCTCCGGGATCTCGTATTAGATCATACAGTTCTGGCCTGGCCGACTGAATGTACTTCCACTCCGGAGTCTCCAGACCGAGCACCGACCCACAGCCGAGCCCTGTGGCCACAAACGACTCACCGTAGATATACCTACCGTCGTTTTGGTGTCTCCGTCCGGTGAAGTATGGCGTAAGACTCTCGCCTTGCATTTCATTCGAGATGGGAATACCCGCGCAGTCGAGAATCGTGGGCACAATGTCAATCAGGGCCACCTTCTCTTCGATCGTAGATGGCTTGCACTGCCCTGGCAGCTTGACGATCAATGGCACCCTCGTCGTGGAATGATAGATGAAGTATCCGTGTGTGAGCTCACCATGCTCACCCAAGCTCTCACCATGATCCGAGGTCACCATGATCAAGGCGGAGTCATATAATCCAAGCTCCTTGAGCTTCGCGATCACCTCGCCGATCCAGTGATCGGCGTACGCAATCTCGCCAGCATAAGGGGCATTGACCCACTCTGAGGAAAACGGCTCCGGCGGTGCATATGGAAAGTGTGCGTCGAAGTAATGCAAAAACAGAAAGGTGCGCTCGTCCGCATGATCCTCGAGCCAGGCAATGCTCTTGCGACTGACCTGTTCCGCTGGGCGCTCGTTAAGAACCTGAACACCACCGGTCTCGGCTCCGAGATCAACATCATACGAATCGAACCCCTGGGCAAGTCCGAACTGTGAGTCCAGAACAAAGGCCCCGATGACCGCGGCCGTTGCATACCCGCGCTCCTTGAGCATTTCTGCCAAGGTCACGTTGGCTTCGTGCAGCCGGTACGTTCCGTTGTTATGAACGCCGTGAAAAGGCGGGATCGTACCGGTCAACATGGAGCAGTGGGAAGGAAGGGTGCTGGAGCACGGTGCGATGACATGACGGAAGAGGAATCCTTCACGAGCCAGGGCGTCTATGTTCGGTGTTGTCCTGCGGGAGAAACCGTAGCAGCTCAGGCGATCGGGGCGGCAGGTGTCGATGCTGATTAATATGATCGTGCGCGGGCGGGGCAGCTTCCCGGCACGCATGAGATAGAGAGAAGCAACACCTGCGGCGGCGATGAGCAGCAGACCGAGAACGAAAAGGAGAGCACGGTTCTGACGAGCTCTGTCTTCCATAACGCTTAGGTATCGCCTTTTTTCTTGAGCACGCCCGCGCTTGGACATGGCCAAGCCGTTGCGGCAACGGCCATGCTCTTCAACGGTCGTCGGAATTGTATCGGACGCCCGACTAGGTCTCAAACTGCCCCGATCGTATCGGCAGCGCAGGGCATGCAGACGCTACCCGAGATCCATCCGACAGGCATCAGACACTTCCATTAACCGAGCTACCCCGCCTGTGAGGCGCCTTGACAAAGCACAGGGTCGCGATGGTCCAACAGAACCGCCTCACCCGGCTTTACCGGTGGCAAGGCGTTGAAGCGAACCGCAATTGGCCGTCGGTTTACGGCGATCAGGCCAAATTGCAGGCCGATCACGTGTTCGAGCAGGGTTGCCGTGAGATCGGTGCTCCGAATCGAATAGGCAACGAAGTCAGCTTCGTGGGAGGGAATTTCAACGCGGATGACCTCACCACCGGCGGCGAGAACCTCCCGGTGGGCATCGCTTTTGAAGAGGGTGGACTCGACCGCGACCTGCACGTCGTATGGCGCGCGTTGCCACGCCATCGCGTCCCGATCACAGAAGGGTCTGCCGCGGTTCGCATACAGCCCAAAGCCGGGGCCCGGTGGGAAGGCGGCAGCAAGAGACGGAAGCCATGTACGGCTGTGTCTAAACGACGCGCTCTCTTTCGCAAAAACGACGCGCGGCTGACCTACCGGCCGAGAAACAACGTCGATGAGCACAGCGATGTGGCTCGCCTCGGTCTCGATTGTCGTGGCGGCTGTCGGTCGTGGGCGAGTGCGCATCCATCCGTCCCGGGACTCCCACCGTGCGACACAGGGGACCCATGCCAATCTAAACTGCGAGGCCAAGGGCCGTATGTAGGAGCATGCGTACGGCTCCGCGCGGACGAATTGCTTGAACCAAACGAAGGCGCCGTAAACGCTTTCATGGTCGCCCGGCGTAAACCCGCTGCGCACCAGGATCACAGGCCTGGGCGCCAACGCTAGGCCATACGTCTGGGCCTCCCGGCCGATCGAGACAACCTGTTCCTTCACCTCTTCGATGGGCAAGTTGGCCTCGTGGACGACAAAGTGCTCAAAACGAGCTGACATCTCTCGGATCTGTCCGCGGAACTCGGATTCGGTCTTCTCGGGCGAGACATACTGCCCCAGGTGAGTCTGGATCTGGCCGAGGATCGACAGCAGGATGTGCATAGCCAGCACCGGCTCGCCATATGTCGAGGGATCGGCCTCCACGGGTTCGATATCCAGTACGAACAGCCCGCCACCGGGCGTGTCTTTGTACAGACAGATCGCCCGGTTCGAAGTCACATCCCGGTCGCACATGGAGGCCAGCAGGATCTCAAATCCGTGCTTCTTGCAGAACACCTTGAAAGCTTCGGTTCTCCGGTATTGGTTCTGCACAAATCCGCCGACGCGTTCTTTGCACCAAGCATACGGGAAAACGTCATCTAGTGCAAAGCCCCGTGTCGCGTGGTTTGCGTACACCACCTTCGCGTGGATCGGGTCGTCGTCCTGTTCGACACGACGAAGGCTGAGGGTCTCCCCGACCAGTCTGGCGAACGCGGGAAGCGAGATCACCACAGTTCGCTCTTGGGCGAGCTTCAGCAAACCGGTAAGCGACCGGACCGAAGGCGGCGGGACGGCATCAGGAAGCAGGACTGCATCAACCGCAGGACTGCGGGTCTGGAGGCGCTCCGGTGTCAGGGCGGCCACCTTCGATTCACCGAAGCAGGCTGCGAGCAGCCGGGTAACAGGCCGCTGCTGCGCATTCTGTGAGCAGACTGCGACGCGTTTGGCGACGCGCGGGGCTTTCACCGCGTGCGGCGGTGGTGGGATTGCAAGGATATGTGCGGTCTCGTCTGGTTCGAGGATCTGTATGAAGCGTACGTCGTGGATATGCACGGTCCCGCGGGCGTTGACAAGACCGACGGACAGCTCGAGTCGCCGGATTTTGTCCGGCGCACGGTAGTAGGTGCGTACGGCAATCGGCTTACTGGAGCGGGTGACGCTCGGTGTTATGCGTCGATCGCCTCCCGGCTGATCTTCCGCCCATGGCTCGACGGCCAGTACAAACCCACACGGCTCAAGGTCATCGGTCTTATCGCCTGCGGCCAGATCGCACGTGATGGTGGCTTCGATCCGGTAGTGTCCACCTGGCTTGCAGACCACGAACTGGGACCAGAAGGAAGCGCCTTCGGACCGCTCTTGCGTAATGGTCATCAAGGGGGCCCCGGACGGCTCGTCGGAGCGAGCCCGTTTCCAGGTGGCTACCTTTGAGGTGGTCGACCAGACCCAGCCGCGGGGGCCGGCTTTACCCTCGGCGAAGCTGGGGTTGTGCACTCTGTTGAGTTTCGTTTTCAAGGTTGAACCTGCCTTCGTCTAGCGTGGTCTTTCTATAGCGAGATGCGGACGGAAAGGCAATGTCCAGCGACGAAGGTCAGGTGCTGATTTTGGCGCCAGGTCCCGCCGTTTTGTAATCGGCCATTCGCCAACTGACTCCTTCGCGATTATGATTTACCCCCATGGAAGACGGTGTAGGCAACGGAAGCGATCTCCGCGCTGTGGAAGGCGGCTCCGAAATCACAACGGAGTCGATCATCGAGGCCCTGCTCTTCTCGACGGATCAGGCACTGACGGCGGGCAAGATCGCCGAAGTTCTCGGAATCGGCGATGCCGGCGATGTCCGACGGCACATCGAGGCCCTCAACGAACAGTACGCCAATCGCGGGGCAGCCTTTCGGATTGAAGCGGTGGCGAAGGGGTTTCAGATGCTCACCGACCCCCTTTACAACCCTTGGGTCAGTAAGCTGCGCAAGGCTCGGACCGACTCCAGGCTCTCGCCGGCGGCATTGGAGACGCTGGCGATCGTGGCTTACAAGCAGCCGGTGCTTCGAGCAGATATCGAGGCTGTCCGAGGCGTGGCCGTCGGCGATATGCTGGTGCGGCTTCGCGAGATGAACTTGATCCGGATCGTCGGCCGGGCGGAGGAGCTCGGCCGCCCCTTGCTCTACGGCACGACCAGCAAGTTTCTGGACCTCTTCGGCCTCAAATCGGTGAAGGACCTACCGAAACTCAACCCTGACCGGCCGGACGAGGTTCCGCCGCTGAAAGTCGTCGCCGAGCCCGAGGATTAGTCGCACCGGCACGCAGCCAGCGCGCCTCGACGGTCTGTAGTCCATGGGATTGCCGAAGCTGGACATAACCATGCTGTTGCCGTGGATCACGGTGCACACTTCCCGTTCACCAGGACCAGGCGGACAAAACGTCAACAAGCTCAACACACGGGTCACACTCCTGTTCGACGTTGTGGCCTGCACTGTGCTAAGCGACGCCCAGAAGACGCGGATTCGAGAGAGCCTCAAGACGAGAATTTCGCGTGACGGCCTGCTGCGGATCGTGAGCAGCCGTCATCGCACGCAGAACAGGAACCGAGTGGCCACTCAGACACGGCTTATAGAACTCCTCACCGAGGCGACGCGACAGAAAAGACTCCGTCGTCCGACAAAACCGACAATCGCATCACGACACCGGCGTCTAGCGGCGAAACGACAACGTGGTGAAGTCAAACAGCGCCGGAGGCCATCCTTCGATGAGTGAGGGTCTTACCAAGCAGCGCATCGATGTCCATGTTGTAGAGACCCGGCAAACCCTCCACCTCTTGATTTTCGTTGCGGAGCCCCCGCTGCCTGGGAAGGTTGCAGTCATCTGGAACAGTGCCAAAGAAAGTGATCCGCACGTTCGGCTCGACGTGTAGAACATCCGAACTCGCTCGATACGCACGTCGCACTTGCGTTAGGGCCGCGGGCGAGACCTTTACCGGTGTGAGCCCGTCGACCAGACCGAGCCGGTTCAACTCCGTGGCCAAACCTCCCGACCGCAGCATGGAATCAATTCCTTGATATGAAACGCACTAAACGGAGAAAAGAGAAGTCGCTGTAACTTCTTGTATGGAAGACAGGACTCTGTGTTTTCCGTTCTATACAGACTTATGGGTTATTGGTACGGTGATGGCCACGATGGCGCCCCGAGAGAAAAGTCCGGGCCGGGTCTCTCGTTGGATCTCTGCGCACCCGGTGGCCGCGTACTTCACACTAGCATACCTGCTTTCGTGGCCGTTCTTCATCCTTTTGCTGGTGGTTTTTCCGCAGAACATCGCCCTTCAGGCCATCGGTGGGTCCCTGGCAGTGTTTGCACCTGCGATCGCCAGCATGATCGTGGGCGCCGTCGCAGAACCGACTCGGGCTGGCAAGGAGCGAAGCGCAGAATGGATAGCCTTCGTGACGACTTGGGTTCTTGCCTGGGCCACACTGGTTCTTTTCGCCTCCAAGGTGCGCGACGCGCCAATCGGTGGGCCCCTGGTCGTCTTCGGCGGAGTCGTGGCACTTTTACCTGCGTTCACCGCTTCCAGGGCCTTCTCGAAAGTAGCGGGTATCCGACGGCACTTCCGCACGCTTATTGTGCCGAAGGGGAACGTGTTGTGGTACGCTTTCGCGTTACTTGGTGTCCGCTGAATGAACCCCATCTACGCGCCGGCGTTCCGATCTGGCATGCT
>CAYOQG010000046.1:0-16756 GCA_964405925.1 uncultured Phycisphaeraceae bacterium
CCCGAGGATATCCTCACCGACATCCTGGGGACCGTGCCGACTGTGGTAGAGACAAGCAGCAACAACGGGGATGGGACCTATTTGCTCAAAATCGACACCCGCTCGCCACAGGGAACAAACTTGTTTCCTGGGGGGTTGACAGACCCAGACACATCGACGCCGCTTGTTGACGCCTGCTTCTTGCTCGGGATCGACGATCCCTTGGACTGGTCTGGGATGGATGCGGTCACTGAAGCATTCATTTCCTTTCTGCGTGATGATGAGGTCCTGATTGGTCCGGTAGACGTATCCGGCCCGCCGAGCTTTATGGAACCTTGGAACGGGCGGTTCGGCATCACCCTGCCCGGTGCTGCGGGTCTGGGCATCAACGGTGTTCATCTCGAGCTGCTCGTCACGAAGATCCCAATACAGACAATGGGTGCGTGTTGTGTTGCCGGCGTATGCACGGCGGACCTCGAGGAACCGAGCTGTCAAAACTTGGGTGGAACGTGGCATTTCGGGGCGTCATGTGGGACGGACCCGAGCCTGCCCCCACCCATTTGTGAATCGATCACTTGCGGTTTTGACAACGGTCAGCCGCTTGACGATCGCGGTGGACCGCCCAGTCAATTCGCCCCCGATGAGCCCATGGTATCGGCTGGGGCCGATGATTTTGTGCTTCCAGATGAAGGGCATGATGCTTGCCAGATCATGTACGTTCGCACCTGGACCACGCATCAGACCGAACCCCAGGGTCCCATCGATCCCAGTATCGACTATCAGGGCGTGACCGTCACGGTTTATATAAACCTACCCTCAAAGCAACCGGGGGGCCGTCCTCTGGACGATGGGACCCATGCGGCGAGCGTACCCGGCGGCATTGTCTATACGCAGACGATCCCTATGGATGAAGTGCTGGTCACGCGCCAGGCCAGCGAGTGCCTGTCCAATATATGGCGGCTTGACATCCCCGTGAGCATCATCCTCGGCGAGGGAGAGAAGTATTGGGTCGAAGTCCAGCCCATTATGGACTCCTCACTCGGGCAGGTGCAGATGGTCCTCTCCCAAAACAGCAACTACAATCCGGCGCAGCAGGTGTTTTCGAACCTCATCCCGAATTGGCAGCAAGTTGTTGGCAACACGGATTATTGTCCAGCGGGGGATCCGCCGACTCCGCCACCAGGGACCCGGCGCAATCTTGCGTTCCAGTTGCTGGGTGCGGCGACGGTCGGTCCGCCAAACGATGACTGTCAGGATGCCATTGTCGTAACAGACGGTACCGTCTCGTTCAGTACGGTCGCCTCTTCGACGGACGGTGCAGATGAGCCCGATGGATGCACCTTCTTTGGCTACAGTCACATAGAGTCCGATATCTGGTACGAGTACGTGGCTACCTGCACGGGGGATCTAACGGTAGACCTGTGCGATAGCAGGTATGACACAAAGGTGGCTGTTTATGACGACTGCCGCGGCTGTCCACCTCGTGTGGGCTCGCTCGTGGCGTGCAATGAGGACGGCTGCAGCGGGGCCGTACAGTCGAAAGTCCAACTGCCGGTCAGCGAGGGATCCTGCTACGCCATTCGTATCGGCGGATTCATGGGGGAGAGCGGGAAAGGCCTGATGAGAATTCGCTGTATTCCACCTCAACCCGCCACCGGCGCTTGCTGTCGTGACGGTGATTGTCTTGGCACGATGGTGGAGGAGGATTGTCTAGCCCTGGGCGGTGAGTGGTTTATCCACGAGAACTGCACCACGGTCACGTGTCCGGTGCCCATTCCACCGCACGATGAATGTGTGGATTGCATCTCCCTTGTGACCGGCGTCTCGTTTGAAGGGACAACCAGGGGAGCGACTGGAGAGGCTGTGTCCTCATGCGGTGGCAACGACCCCCTCGATGTCTGGCACTGCTGGACGGCTGACTGCGCCGGTGTTGCAACATTCAGTCTTTGTGGAAGTCAGTTTGATACCACATTGGCTGTATACGATGCCTGCGAAGGTGAGGAGCTGGATTGCGGGGACGATGAGTGTGGTTTCCAGTCCAAAGTCAGCATGGTGGTCGATTCTGGTGAGACATATTACATCCGGGTGGCTGGGTATCAGGGAGCTTCTGGAAACTATCAGGCCGTTGTCGAGCCCTGTAAGAGTGCGTGTTGTTTCGGGAACAACTTGTGCGCACTTGGGACATCTGAGCAGTGTGCGTCAGTTGGAGGTCGGTTCGTACTCGGCTGGGACTGTGAAGACACGGATGAAAACGGTATTGACGATGCCTGTGAGCTTCCGATCGAGGACTGGTTCTGGAAGGATTATAACGGTGATGCGCCCGGTGGATTGATACCGGATTACGATCAGAACAACGACTACGATAACGTGGATGGCGACGATGACCCGACGACTGGCATTGATCCGTACTACTGCGGGCCGGCCGGTGCCGCTAACTCACTGTGGTGGTTCCAGCATAAGTTCCCAGAGGCTGAGGTCGTTCCGCCACAATATACGCACGCCGATCTGATCGAGGACCTCGCGTCACGGATGGGCACGAACGGAACACCTGAGCATCCCAGCCCCAGTGGACACGCAGGTCCGTATGCAGGAACCTTCCCCGACGATCTGTCGTCGGGGATCAACGACTATCTGATGGAGCGTGGGTTGACGGGTCTGCTCTATGAGCACACGGTGATGGATCCGTCCTATGGGCTTGTGGTGGAGGAGCTGAGGCGGAGCCAGGACGTGATTTTGCTGCTTGGCTTCTACCATATCGAGAACGTTGACCCGATCGTCAACGATTACGTCGTGACCTGGCGTAGGACGGGTGGGCACTACGTAACGGTGGCTGGTGTGGACCCAGCCAATGGACGCATCGCGATCAGCGATCCAGATGCCGACGCCGCTGAGGAAGGAGCAGCCGGTTTTGTTCGCGGTGGCGACCACAATCATGATGGTGACAACGATCCTGAGACGGTGCCCACTTTCCGTGACCCAGGGTACGACCATACGATACACGCGGTGAAGGATCTCGCATCTCACGATGTCTATGTAGCCGGTCCATTCAGTCCGGACGACGACGCTTGGATTATCACCGTCGAAGGTGACCCCCTGCTGTACGGTGACCTGATGGTGCCGTTTCATGAGAGTGACGCGGGTGGTTCCTTTGACGCTGGTGCAACCTTCTTGACCTCTGACTTCCTACAGGAGAATGGTTATCCCATTCCTGAGGTCTGTCAGACCTTCACAGTCGTGGAGGCCGCGGTGATCGTATCACCGTTTGCGACACACTTGGTGGACAGCGTTCCGGCTCACGACCAGAGCCTGTGGCGCTCTGAGAATAACACTCTTCGACTCTCCTTTGATGGTGACATTGCTTGGCCGTTCGTGGGAATGTTCACCGTACGTGAGATGCTCGATGGTGGGGCATTCGGCCCCGATCTCTCGAGCCAATTCACATTCGATGTGGAGACTGATGGACTTGGCGATCCGAGCATACTGCGGATTCGCGAGAATGGATCGGTGCTCACACACCGCACCTGGGTAGCTGTCGGCTATGATGGAGACACCAACATCGCGCCATTCGAGCGGCACTTCCCCGTGCAGGTCGGGGACGCGAACAACGATGGTCGGGTCCTAGCTGTTGACGTAAGCGTCATCAACAGCGGTATCCCCACTTTCAGCGGGCCCGACGACGAACGCCGCGATATCAACGGGGATGGTCGCATTCTGGCGTTCGATGTAAGTGTCGCAAATGCGAGTATCCCGTCGTTCTCCGTTCCGAAGCCGAGCGGCCATTGATACCCGGCCGAACGTGCCCCGGGTCTGACTGAACGGTGCCGCGGTCCGATCGTGCTGCGCGGGATGCGCGTAAAGGAAGCCCGAAGCAGCGGTATCGGGTGAGCCGGACTACACTGTCCAACGTCTATTCTCTGCCTCGAGCTTCGCTTCTTACTGCCGTGTGAGATTGCGGGCCTCCCATCGGGCAGGCCCGACACTGTCTTGGCACGTTGTACCGCGTCATTCTCTTGCCCCCTGTAGTCTCCGTGTTTGCACGGTCGAGTGAAGAGGTTGGTCCCCCCCAACGCACTCACTCGACCGGTCTCCATTCACTTGCCAGCCATATTGTCTGTCCGAAAGAACATACGACTGGCGCCGGGACTTCTGACACGGCGCAATCCCTTTGCCTCCGGGACGGGTGCACCCTTGGCTGAAGACACAGGGCGGGGAAAGACGATTCTTGGTCCTTCAGGTTTGGTTCGACTCGGTCAGAAGCTGAGTTTCACACAGCGTTCGATACAGCGGACATCGGTTGAACAGCTCCGGGTGGAGGCCCACATCCACGATCCGCCCGGCGTCCATCACGACGATACGATCCGCGAACTGGATGGTGCTGAGGCGATGGGCGATGATGATGGTCGTGCGGTTCTCGGCAAACTCGCGCAGGGCGGTCCGGATCTTCAACTCTGATTCGGAGTCGATCTGGCTGGTGGCTTCATCGAAGATCAGTATCGGTGCATCACGGAAGACAGCCCGAGCAATGGCAAGCCGCTGTCGCTCACCGCCTGATAGCGTTGTACCGCGCTCTCCGAGGTCAGCCTCGTATCCACCGGGGATGCGCCGAATGAACTCATCAGCGGACGCCCGCTGGGCTGCACGCTGAACAGCCTCTGCGTCAACCGAAGACTGGCCGAACGCGATATTTTCGAATGGTGAACCGGCAAAGACCACGGCTTCTTGCGTGACCAACCCGAACTGGGAACGAAGGCTCCGCAGCGCTGCTTGTCGGATGTTTGTGTCGTCGTAGCGGATTTCACCCGAGGTGGGCTCGAAGAGCCGCGGCATGAGACTCACGAGCGTTGTCTTACCGCAACCGTTGGGACCGACGATGGCGACGGTCTCCCCCCGGCGGATCGAAAGGTTGACATCGATGAGCGCCGGGGCTTCCGCTCCGGGATAAGTGAAAGAGACGTCGATGTATTCGATGCTTGCCTCCAGTGGTTTCAACTCGACACGTGCCTCGCGATCGTCACTTTCGGTGGGCCGATCAATGACTTGGAAGACGCGCTCAGCCGCGGCCGTGGCCCGCTGCACCCGAACGTAGACGTCGGTCACTTTCCGGAGCGGGTCAAACAACACTGACAAGGCGATTCCCAGTGCGGCGAACTTGGCCATGGACAGATCATGTTGAAGGACCCGGCTCGCCAACCAGACCGTGGCGAGGCCCCCGGCTACAACCGCCAGGGTCTCGAGCATCGGACTCACGAATGCCTGGACCTTGGCGATCTTCATTTGCTGCTTGAGGACGCGTAGATCGACCCGCCCCAGTCGCTCGCGCTCCTGCTCCTCGGCCGTGTAGGCCTTCACTACCCGGAGGTTCTGCAAGCTCGCGGTCAGGGCCCCGATCATCTGTCCGTAGGCTTGAAGCAGCTTGCGGTTGGCCCTCTTCACCCGCCTTCCCACGGACCAGAATATCGCTAGAGCGATCGGAGTGATGACCAGCATCGTCAGTGTCACACGCCAGTCAAGGATGAACGCCAGTCCCAAGATAAAAACGGCCCGCAACGGCTCCCGGATGAACTTGCTGAACAGAGTCAGCAGCCCGCGCTGCACCTCCTGAATATCCTGAACGAAACGGCTCACCACATCTGCCGTCGGCTGACCGGCAAAAAACGCCATGGGCAGATGGAGCGTTCGGGCGTACAGATTGCTCCGCAGCTGCAACATGGAGTGGAGCACCGCCTTGGCCAGTAGGACCTCCCCATAGTAACGGAACACGTTGGCTGCGATCACGATGACAATCACCGCCGCCAGCAAGTAGGTCAGCGTCCGAATCTTGTGCACATCCGCATCAGGGGGAATGTAGGAACCCGCCTTTGCGAGCAGGCGAGAACTGTAATCCCGCTCACGGAGCACGACGGTGATCGAGCGAGGTCCCGCCTCTGGTTTCGTTGCGGGAGGATCCGAGAGAACCGTTGCGCTTGAACCTGGCTCAGCCCTGGCGAGCGTGTGCAGCAGCTCCGACGCTGGGCGCCCCTCACAATCCCACATGCGGTCGCCCGCTCTTAGCCCTTCATCGTGCAGACCGCTTGTCTGGCTGACGTTCAGGAGCCGCACAAATGCTTTGTCACTCACGGGTGCGAAAACTGCACCGAGTCGCTGGCCCGCGAGCGTTCGATCGACCCAGCCGTAAATCCCCTCCTCCTCCAAGAGCGTCTTGAAGACGGGGAAGGCAGCACCAATGCTCACGGTGTGCAGGGCCGCGAACGCAACCGTCGCGGCGATACCCAGAAAAAGGGTGGCGCGATGGGGCCACACCAGAGCGATGATCCGCTTGAATTCCAGGAAGTGGAACTCGCCTCGCTTGGTCGTGTCTTGCTGCGCGTCTGCCGAGAGTAGTGCTGGGTCCATGGATTGCCGTTCTACACGAGGCTTCGATAGAGCCGAATATATTCGTCGACGAGGACGGACCAATCGAACGCCGCCCGCCCAACCTCGCCCGCCCGTTGGCCAAAGTCAATCCGGTCCGAATCAGAAAGCGAAAAAAGCCACTGGAGGGCCGCTTTCAGCTCCTGACGCGACGTGCCGCAAATGCGAATCACGTTCTCGAGCCCGCCCGGGGCGATGCACCTCGATGCCAAAACCGGGACACCCGCTGCGACAGCCTGAAGCACCGACACCGGGCACCGGACCTGCAGGCTTGGGGCAGCCAGTACCGTGGCACGAGCAAGCCATGTTCGTTGGGCGGCTACGTTCGGTGCTGCGGTGATCACGACGCGATCCTCCTCACCTTTGCGGCGGACAGCCGCTTCGAGAATCTTCCGCCAATCCCCAGTCTCGCGACCAGCCAATACGACGCCCCATCCATCAGCGTCGTGGCCAACCTCGGCGAACGCCTTCAAAAGCGGAACGAAGCCCTCGATGGGATGAATCGGCCCCAGCATCAGAAGGATACGAGACGCCTTCGGGACCAGACCATCAACGACAGTCGGCCAGTCCACCTCGGACGACGCCGTCGCCCCACTCGCTAAGCTGTCGTCCGGTGACGCACCGACGGCATACCGGTCCACATCCAACCCATACCGGAGTTGCACGACCCGGGCATGGACACGCCGGCTTCGCAGCTCCCGATCCTCTACGTCATTGAGGGCTGTGACCAGTGCAGCTCCGCGGACTAGCCGACGCTCACTGAGCAAGCTGCCCAATCGCATACGCCAGTTCTTCTTGTTGTATTTGCCATGCCCCAAGGTGCCGTGGGGTGAGATGATATATGGTTTTGATGCTCGCTTCGCAGTACGAGCAATGAGTCGTGCTTTCGGATGTCTCCAACCGTGTAGGTGTACGAGGTCGGCACGGCCAACCAGCGTCGTGATCTCGCCGGAGCCGGGTGAGGTAGGCTCGCGGTCGTTGAATCCGACGGAATCCGACTCGATCCCCCCGGCCCGCAACGCCCGAACCAGGCCCGTCAAGCACACCGCAGCGGACCCCGCTTGAGGTTCAAGTGATTCGGCAGCATGAACGACTCTCAGTCCCATGATTGGCAGGGATTCTAGGCGAGACGAACTGATGTTGAAAGCATTGCCCTTGTGCACGTGGGGTGAGGGCTACCCCTGATGTCACCGATTTGCGTCGCCTGAGTATCCATCGATCTTGTGAGTTTTTCGGCGAATGGAGCTCGTGTCATAGCCGGCGGCTTGCTCCGCGAGATCGCGGAACGTCTGTCTCCAGTCTGCTGTCTCATCCGCGTGGAGTGGGCATCGCTTCAGAAAACGACCGTAGTCGGTACGCGTCACGCTCTCATACGTTCGTAAGCTTGCTGCGAGACGCACGAGCTGCTTTCGACATCTGACTTGCCGCCGTCCCCCGCCCCCCAAACCGTCAACGTCGACAAGCCACGCCGAAGCCGGGGCACCGTCACCATCCCAATGACGCAGCAAAATGTTCGAGGCCTTTAGGTCTCGATGGCTCAGATTGTGTTGTCTCAACCGATCGAAAAGATCCATCACAGCCAAGAGAATGCCACGCTTGACAAGGTATTTGCGATCCGGTGCGACCTCTGAAAGACGTCGGAGGGCGATATGATCGAGATCGACCAGATCGGGTACGTACTCGCTGATCAACCACGCTTCTGCGCTTGGAAATCCGCGCTCCAGCAAGGCAAGCGGACGGGCTGTGTTAATCCCCGCCCGGAGCAGGATCACGGCCCGATCGAAGTTGCGCCGGGCCCGCGATTGGCGAAACACTCTCGCCAGTGTTCGCCAGCCATGCGAGCGACTCTGCTTGCATATGACATCGAGCGCACCGTCACCAACGGGCAGCGTTGCCCGGCAGACCTCGCCCGTTCTTGAATACTTCAAGACCGCGTAGCCAGAGAGGGAGGAGGAACCGGTCGTGAGCTGGCCGAGCCACTGCGTCCACTCGATGCGGGTTGGGAGTGGAAGGGCGTCTGGGGTGCCGACATCGCCCCTTCCAGATCGGACGAGAACGTGCCCGCTCCAACCGTTGTCGAGCTTGATTGGCTCGGTCCTATCGAGCTCGTTTCTCATCGGGCGTGTATCCCGTCTGCGAAATCGTGGCTGCGGCAAGTGTCCGCGTGCCGCCGCATCTGTCAAGGCGCGGACTGAAGCGGACGTGAACACCGAGGCACGCCACCGGGAGACCGCACTAACGCACCCCCATCATTGCGGTAGGCCGGGCAGGATTTCCTCGCGAAGAAAGCGGGCGATCGCCTCGGCGGTGATCTTGTGGGCCGCGGCGTTCGGGTGTTCATCGACGAGGCCGACTCGCAGCGCCTCGTCGTGACGACCGGTGAACACCTTGAGTAGATCGAAGTAGGGCACATCCAGCTCGGCGGCGAACTCACGCATGTTTTCGTGGAGATCGCCAAGCAGATAGTCTTCCAACCTGTTGAGCCAGGGGAACATCACCACGGCATACACCGCGCCGCTGTCCTCAACCGCCTGTTTCGTGGCACGCATATCAGCCTTGAACTTGCCCCAGGTCTTCGCCCGCTCCTCGGCCGATCGCCCACCGCGGTAATAATCGATCGTTCTGTTCCACGCCATCCCATATCGAATTTGCCGCTCGGCATAGCTCAGCAGGTAGGAGACCTCGCCGACCCAGAGCTGGTCATCGCGAATCCGATAGATATCGAGCAGCGATCGCCTCGACTCGATGCCCATGTCGTTGACATAAACCACATGCACGACGACGTCCGGCCGGAGTCGATCGTGGAGTGGTAGATAGAGTTCCCGGAGTTGGTGCCCGGGCCCGGTGGCGGACTGGGCCATGTTGATCGTAATGACACCCTCCGGCGTCTCGTGACTGAGCATCCCTTCGAGCAAATGACAGAAGGTTTCGTGCGCCTCGACGCCGTCGCCATAGGTGATCGAGTCGCCCAGAAAGGCGATTCTGATACGCGGGTCATCGTCGGCGATATCCTTCCAGTCTTCACGTAGCCCCAGGGCGTTCAGTGTGTCATCACTATGTCGCAACACCGATCGCCCGTAGGGTGGAGGATCGTGCGCTCTGATGTCAAACAACCGGAAGATCACTTCCACGACCAGGAGTGTTACGATCGTCGTCAGACCCGCGACGACCGCGCCGAACCGTCGCCGTCGAATCCGAGCGACCCGAGCTGGCTGCGCACGGCGGGCGTTGAAGTCAACCACGCTTCCGCGGGCGCGAACGAGCAGCACCAATGTCGGAAGGTAGGCGGCCTCCAGGATAAACATCGCAATCCCCATGGCGATGAGCAGACGCTTCGTCGGGGATTGTGACGCGAGCACGCCGCACCATTGCGAGAGGGCTCCGGTTGCGTACCCCAGCACGAGCAATATCGGCAGCAGGATCGCAAACACTGCCTGGCGATAAACGGTTAACCGCGTCAGGGTCCTCATGCTTGTGCCGGCTCCCAACAACCTTTCCCCCAAGGGTGAGAGAGGTCTCCGGATAGGTTCTAGGCCGTATCCGCCCGTTCCTGCCAGGCGGCGTCGATCGCGGCAAGCTCCTCCTCAACCTGTTTGATCTGCCGTTTGAGTTCCTTCAGGGCTGAGGGGTCTTTGTACACGTCGGGGGCACCGAACCGTTCGTGCAAGGCAGCCAGAGCTGTCTCCCGCTCGATGACCATCGCTTCTAATTCATCGATGGAGAGGCGATCGTAAGGTGACGGACCTTTCTTAGCTGGCTTCTCCGCCAGAGCACGGGATCGATCCGCTCGCCGCGACTCGGATTTGGACGCCCTCGCCGCGGCCTGCGCTTCTTCGAGTTGTTGAACATAGAACGAGTAGTTTCCGTCGTAGACGGCGTGCGCCCGACGCCTGATGACCAACAACCTGTCTACGACCCGATCAAGAAAGTAGCGATCGTGGCTTACCACAACGATGGTCCCAGGATACTCCAAAAGGGCCTCCTCCAGCGTCTCCCGTGATGGGATGTCCAGGTGGTTGGTGGGTTCATCCAAGATCAACACATCAGGACGTTGCAGAATCAGCGTCGCCAAACGAACTCGTGATTGCTCACCACCCGAAAGCATGCCCAGTGTCTTGAAGACGTCATCGCCGCAGAAACGGTAGCGCCCTAGATAGCTGCGAGCCTCGTGCTCGCTGAACTCGGGGCATGCGGTCCGGATTTCGTCGACCAGGGTGCGATCCAGGTCCAGCTCGACGTGCTCCTGGGCGTAGTAGCCGACGGTGAGTCTCGGATCAAGCTGAACCTCACCGCTCGTCGCTGCGATCTCACCCAACACGATTCTCAGCAGCGTGGTTTTGCCCGTCCCATTCGGACCGGTGATGCCGAACCGCTCGCCGACAGGGACCTGGAACGTCAGGTGAACAAAAAGAACGTTATCGTCGAAGCGCATGGCCAGTTCATCACAACACAGGACCGTGGTCGCCTGGGCGGCGGACCTGGACTCGGAGGTCTCAAACTTGAACTTCGCCTTGCGGGCTCGCCGCGGCGCGTCGGTGGTGAACTCGCCCGCCTCAAGCCTTCTTTCGAGGCGCTTGCGTCGGCCAAGTGCCTGTCGGCCGCGCTGGGCGGCGTGATATCGGGCGATGAAGTCGCGTTCTTTCTTGATGAACTCCGCGTCCTTCTCGAATTGACGCTGCTGCGACAACACGCGAATGGCTTTCGTCTTCGTGTAGTTGGTGTAGTTGCCTGGAAAGCTGGTCAACTTGGCTCCTTCCGCCTCGACGATCCGGTCGCAGAGGCGGTCGAGGAGATACCGATCGTGCGAGATGATCACCGTGCCGCCGTGATGACCGGCGAGGAACCTCTCGAGCCAGGACACGGCATCGATGTCCAGATGGTTCGTCGGCTCGTCGAGCAACACATACGTCGGGTCAGTGAGCAGAAGCCTGGCGAGTGCAGCCCGACATTTCTGGCCTCCAGAGAGTCTCGCCATCGGCGTGTCGTAGTCTTCGGGAAAAAAGCCCAGGCCTCCGAGAATCTCGTTAAGCCTGGTCTCGAAGTTGTGCCCACCGCGGGCCATGAACTGGGAGTTGACGCGCTCATAAGCCTCCATCAACTCTTTGAGCCTTGTCTCGTCGTCGCAGTCAGCCATCTGATCTGAAAGGTCGTGCAGCCTACTTTCCAGGGTGAGCAGGTCGGCGAAGGCGCTACCCACCTCGTCGTGCAGCGTCCGTCCGAGCGAGATGTCAGGCTCCTGTCTCAAGAAGCCGATGTCCAGGTTTCGTGCACGCGTGATCGTCCCTTTGTCAGGCTGAATCTCCCCGGCGATCAATCGAAACAGTGTCGTTTTGCCGGACCCATTTGCTCCAACGAGTCCGACGATCTCACCGGATTGAAGTTCCAGCGAGACATCTTTCAGGACAGCCTGCGTCCCGAACTGCCTGCTGACACCGTGTACTGAGACAATCGCCATACGACCATCTTAGAGCGGCGATCCGAAGAGACAATCACTGTTCCAAGGGGGTTAGCGGACTTACCCACTGCTATCTGGCGGTTCGAGGTCGGTGCAGTTCGGGCGCCTGCCTCCAGAAATGGGTTGACTCACGACCGTCAGCCCGATAAATTGAGGGTCTCAAATCACGCGTAACGACCGCGCCGGACATACGGCGGAAGCCCGCACGGGGCGGCACGGCGCGTGTGGTGAGGGACCTCACGGCGTGCGGGCTGTGTGGACAAGATGCGTTTCGCTCTGGTACAGTTCGCGCGGCCCGGTTTGCTAGACGGGAGTTGAGTCAAGTCAGGTAAGGACAAGCTGTTAGGGGGCACACAATGAAGTCGAATCGTCAAGGCAAAGGAATTCAATTGGTGGGAGCGTTGGTGGTGCTCGGGCTGGCCGGTGCTGGGATCTTCGCGGCTGAGCCACCACCATACGGCATCATCGACCTTGGTACGTTACCGGATGCGCCCCAGAGTCATGCTTACGGGGTGAACGAGCTGGGGCAGGTCGTTGGCGTCGCGGGGACGACAAGTTCCGATGGCGTGGCCTTCCTGTTCACCGACGCCAACGGCAACGGGCAGAGTGATCCAGGAGAGATGATCGACCTGGGCACGTTTGGTGGACCACAGGCTATCGCGTACGAGGTGAACAACTTGGGCCATGCTGCCGGCATGGCCACGAATGACGTTGAAACGAACCCCAACGGCTGGCCAACTCACCAGGGACGCCCGTTCATCTATCGAGACGGTGAGTTGATCAACCTCGGATACTACCCCCCGCACGATTGGCTGACCTTGGCATCCGCCATCAATGATCTCGGGCAGGTCGTCGGACGCGCAGGCGACATGTACACGACTGGACTTGCTGTTCTGTGGGACCCCGAAACTTTCGAGATGACCAGCCTGCCAAACTTGCCCGGTCACACCAGACTGGGGCGTGCAGCCTTCGACATCAACAACCAGGGTATAGTTACCGGCGCCGTAAGCCCGTCGGATGCTGCATTCGATGTTGTCGCTGTCATCTGGCAAGAAATCGGTGGCGACTGGGAGGCTACCTCGCTTGGGGCACTGCCCGAGGGTGCGCACTTCAAGGCGGCCAGCGTCGCCATGGCCATCAACGATGTCGGCCAGGTAGTTGGCTGGTCCTGGGCTTCGAATCCGGATTATCCGGAGGCGTACCCGAACCACGCCTTTCTCGTAACACCGGAAGACGGATCCTGGTATCGGGATGACGACCTTGACGGAATCAACGATCTGATTCTCGACCTCGGTACACTGGGAGGGATGCACAGCAACGCCTGGGGCATAAACAACTCCGGGGCAGTGGTCGGCTACGCACAGCACACACCGGGTGACTATCACGGGCACGCGGTTTTATGGCTTGAAGGCGTGATTTACGACCTCAACGATTACATCGATCCGAATTCTGCATGGGAGCTGGAGAAAGCCCGGGCCATCAACAACGCTGGACAGATCGTCGGCAGCGGTATCAACCCAGCCGGTGAGAAGCGGGCATTCCTTCTGACACCGCAACCCGGTGACTGCAACTTCAACGGAATTCCTGACGAACAGGACATCGCCGAAGGAACAAGCGAAGACTGCAACGACAACGGCACGCCCGACGAGTGCGAACCAGACTGTAACGTCAACGGTGTGCCGGACGATTGCGACATCGCCAGCGGGACCAGCGCCGACTGTAACCTCAACGATATTCCCGACGACTGCGAGCCGGATTGCAACGGGAACGGTGTAGCCGATGCCTGCGACATAGCCGATGGTACGAGCACGGACTGTACCGGAAACGGTCTCCCCGATGAGTGTGAACCCGACTGCAATGTGAACGGTGTGGCTGACTCCTGCGACCTTGCTGACGGCACAAGCGCCGACTGCAATACGAATGCAATCCCGGATTCATGCGACATCGCCGATGCAACGAGCCCGGACTGTAATACGAATGGCACACCTGACGAATGTGAACTTCCACCGATAGGTCAAGGCCCGGACTGCAACAACAATGCCGTTCCCGACGAGTGTGATATCGCCGACGGCACCAGTGACGACTGCAACGCCAATAATCTTCCCGACGAATGTGAGTTCGTGGACTGCAACAGCAATGGGATTCTCGACGTCTGTGACCTGGCGAACGGAACTTCACAGGATCAAGACGGCAGCGGAGTGCCTGATGAATGTGATGGTCGCGGCTTTACCCTCGTGCCCGTCAGTGCGGATTGCCCTCACACAGTCTCTGGGAGCACGATTCATCTGGAAGACGTGGGTTGCCGGATTACGTTCAATATTCGTGTCTCGGGATGGGATCTGGACGAAGACGGCATGCCGCTCTTGGATCTGTATCAGGCTCAGATCGATTCGAAGGGCTTTACGAGCGGCGACACGGGTTCTCTGTCGTTTCCATGGATCGACATTCCCTGCGCGGTTGACGCCGACTGCCCGGGTTATGGAGCGGTCTGCGAGCCGGATGGGTATTGCGAGACGACTGGCGCGTTCTTCGTCGACGAGTCCGATCCCGATTGGGTCTTTTTCGGCCAGGACAACATATCGGTTGTCGACATCAGCCAGCCGGATATTCGCGTCGGCAGCTTGCTCTGGAATGATGCGATCCCGATATCTGACCCGGGCTATCCCAAGTACGCAGCGACACTCATTCTGGATGTCTCAGCCGATGCTACGGGCGTGTTCACGGTTGGCTTCTTGCCTGGTGACTGTTGCACCTTTATGGCCAATCCGAGTGGTAGCCTCATTACAGTCCCCACACTCAACCCCGCAACCATTGTTCTTCCACCTGACTGCAATGGGAATCTCGTGCCCGACAGCCAGGATATCTCGGACGGCACCAGTGAGGACTGCAACGGCAACGGAGTCCCCGACGAGTGTGATATTGCGGAGGGCCGCAGCGGCGACTGCAATGACAATGCGATGCCTGACGAGTGTGAAGACTGCAACGGCAATGGTTACGCTGACGAATGTGATCTGCTGCAAGGTACATCACTGGACGACGACGGCAACGGAATTCCGGACGAATGCGATGCCGTGCCGACCGTGGCGGCCATCGGCGGACGCTACATCGACGTGACGCCCAGCCCGGGGGACGAGCCTTGCGCCATTGTCATCGGGTGTCCCGGATCGATCAGTTACTATGCAACCGCCCCTGACGAAAGAACCGGCGTCTCTCGTTGGGTGAGCGATATCGATGATGCTGCAATCCTGACACCGCTGGAATGGGGCGGCACGGTCAGGATCATCGAAGAAGTGATCCGCTCCGACACGACTTATGACATTCGGGCCGACTACGTTGGCCGCTACGTTTCCACAGCCGCCCAAGTCACGACGCCAAAGTGGGGTGATGCCGTGGGTACGTTCGACGGGCAGGCTTGGACGCCGCCGAACGGTGTGGTCGATTTCCTCGACGTCACAGCCAGGGTCGACGCATTCAAGCACCTGCCGACGGCACCGTCTGTATGGCTGGTCGATATGTGGCCTGCCATGCCCGACGGTACGATCGACTTTGTCGATATTGCATCAAGTGTGAATGCGTTTAGACAACTTCCCGATCCATACGGTGTCCCCTGCCCGTGAGCTGACATGGCGTGAATTGCCCGAGAAGACACTTGGCATCGCATCGTTGGTTGGGATACGATAGAAGTCAAGAATTCGTCCCGTCTACGCGTCGCCCGCCGGGAGGACAGATGATGTCTTCGCACAGCGCCACGAGGGTGCGGCTCTCGCTTGCGCTGACAGGGTGCATGGTCACGGTCTCGCCGTTACTTGCCCAGGAACCACCTTCCATCCTGGTGACTGCGGTCTGTCCTTGCATTCCGGCGGATTGCCAACCACCGGCGGCTATCGGGGTGGGACCGCGATACATGGCCGTCACACCGGTGGACAGCATTTACGAAGTGGCTCTCCGTGTCACCGGAAGTCCGGACGACCCCGACGTGTCTTGTATCGTGGGCTACGCCCGAGCCGACGGAAGAGTGATGGAGCCTGACCCGGGTCAGCCGCCCGAGGACCTCGCGGTTTATCTGCCGCCCGGTGGTGCGGGATGGGGCACGGCTTATCTCTTTGGTCGAGGTCTGGTCGGATCACCGAGCAATCAGGAAGTCAGCACCTACCTCGTCCAAACGGATTGCGATCCAGCCAACCCCGGTACGATGCTCTCCGATCCCGTTAACGTGACCCTGTGGCGCTACGGTGATGTTGGCGGGCCGATCGGGCCCGATGGGACCATTGACTTCGTCGACATCACGATGATGGTCGACGGGTTCCGCAACACGTGGGGCACGCCGGTTTGCTGTACGGTCGACGCGGACTGCGAAGTGTTCGGCCCGCTCTCGTTCTGCAAAACCGATTGGCCCGGCTGCGAGACACCCATCCAGACACCGGGGCGTTGCCCGAGCACGTGCTACAATCTTGATCTGAAGTCTGCGTACGGGTGCATTCCCGATTGTGTCGTTGATTTCGTGGATATCAGCGCAGCCGTGGACGCCTTTCGGGGCCTGTCTAATCCGTGCACGATGGTGTGTCCCTAGCGTCCGACCAGACGTTGCGTCAACGAACATGCCACGAGGCGTCGTTTGTTCCTAAGCTGAACGATGAGTGGGTCGCGGGTCAGTCGACCCTTGATTGAGGGCGGACGGCACCATCATGTTGATGTCCGGTCATCGACCAGTACGTGGGCCGGCGAGACGCGGGCCCCAGTGAAGCCCGATCCGATGGTCCGGTAGGACCGCCGGGTTGCCAAATGGTCAAGCCCTGAAAAGGACTGATGGAGGGCCTCCAACGATTTTGCAGCCAAAGTGGACGAGTCTGCCCGTATCCCTGACCCGGCACCACGTTGTGGTGGCGGGCGCCGGCGTGCGTGGGGCCGGCC
>CAYOQG010000046.1:16766-24386 GCA_964405925.1 uncultured Phycisphaeraceae bacterium
GCCCCCCCCCCATTCTTTCCCCCCCCCCGCTGCCCGCCCCCCCCCCACCCCCCCCCCCCCCCCCGGGGGGGGGGGCCGCACGACGGAGTGCTTGGCGCGGACCCACATTCGGGGTATACTGACTGTTCCTATTTGGGGGCCATGTAGGATTGGGTATCGGGATGAGCGCGTGTAAAGACAGCAGGGGTGTGGCTGCACTTGTGTTCGTTTCCTGCCTGGTTGCGACTGCCCGGAGTTCCTACGCGCAATGCGGGGTCGGCGGTGACTTCTCGGGCCGATGCGTAAACCTGGAATGGCGGCCGGCGCTCCAAACGGTCCTCGTGGGCGAGACGGCGGAAATCGGTCTGTACGCTGTCTCGGTGAACCAGTTCAATCAGCCGGTGATGGGGATCGACACGATCGTCGTTTGGGATGGGCCCGCTGCCCTGGCCTTGGTGGATAAGGTGGATAACGGCCCGTATAGTTGGATGTTCAGCTTGTTCCCCGACGATCGGGCGTTGGATGGGCTCAACGCCGACTGTGGGGCCGACGTCTTCTGTGATCCATTCACGTACATGCCCTTCAACGATGGGGATGCGTTTTACTCCGCTGCTTCCACACCGCAGCCAGCGCTGGCTACTCCTGAAGGGTTGCTGGTCACGACGATACGGTTTGAGGCTTTGAACGCCGCAACGGTCGAGGTCGCGATGCCGGCCTCTTGCGAGGAGATATTCGGCGCCGGCTCAGGCTGCTTCGCCTCCACACGTGTGGTCGGACCACCCGGAACGGGTGTGATCACGGCCTCGGTGGGACCACCCGCTGCCGTAGAGGTCATCAACTGCCCATCGCCGACGGTCGAGGTCGAAGGTTCTCGCTACATCGCTGTTACGCCCGTCGAAACTGGTAGCCTGGTGGCGATTCTGGTGATCGGTGCCGATCCCGAAGTGTCGTGCGTTTCAGCCTACGTCCAGGAGGCCAGCGCGTTGGGGGCTGACCCCGCCTATCTTCCGCCCGGCCCGACCGGCTGGGGCACGATCCATGTTCATGGTGACGACCTGATTGGGGACGCGACCTACACCATCATGGCTGACTGTGACTCAGCCAACCCCGGGACAAGATTCTCCGATCCCGTAAACGTGACTACGCGGCGCTTCGGTGATGCGAGCGGTGACCGCGTCATTGACTTCATTGACATCACGATGATCGTCGACGGTTTCCGAAACGTATGGGGCACACCCGTCTGTTGCACGGTAGATGCGGACTGCAGCGTGCTCGGTCCCCTCTCGATCTGCAACACGACTTGGGAGGGCTGCCGGACCCCGATTGTGACACCCGGTCGTTGTCAGAGCTCGTTTGTGAACGTCGATTTGAAGAGCGGGTTTGGATGTCATCCTGATGGGGTCGTTGACTTTATCGACATCACCGCCTGTGTCGACGCTTTCCGAAACGTTCCCAGTCCTTGTCAGACCATCTGCCCTTAACCGTTCCGCGTAAAGCCGACGGTTGGCCTCGCGCGTTTCATCGCATATGATCTTTCCCAAGAGAAGTATCGCGCAGATGTCGTGCGGAGTCGTTTCAGTGCACCGGCAGACCAAGCGGGCTTGTTTTGTCGTTGTCTATGTCCTGTTTCTTTTGCTGTTGGGCGAATGCGGGGCTCGGGCCTTTTGGGTGACCCGGGATGTCCCCTTCTTCACCGCCCAACGAGGCATCTACAGGTCCTTCTATCCCGGGGTAGCTGGGATAGAACGTTCGGCGCGCACCGCCGAGAATGCCGACGACGCATTCGACGTCCTGATTCTGGGCGGATCGGTACTCAATCCGCGATACGGTGACGTCGAGCACGTTCTGAGAGAGCGGCTCACCCGGGCCACGGATAAGCGGGTCAGAGTATACAACCTGGCCGAACCAGCCCACACGTCGCTCGACAGCTACTATAAATACAAACACCTGTCCCCCATCCACTTCGATGTCGTTTTAGTCTATCACGGGATCAACGAGCTTCGGGCCAATAACTGCCCACCGGACACCTTCCGAGAGGATTACTCGCACTTTTCCTGGTACAGGCTGATTAACGATTTCGAGCGCAGGGCCGATTCTCGCTGGTTCGTTCTTCCGTACACCATTGAGTTTGTTGCCCTGAAAGCGGCAGGTCGTCTCGGCTGGTCCGGGTTTCTCCCCACGCACGACCCTGATCCCGCGTCACTCGCCTACGGATGCGATGTCAAGACCAAGGCATCATTTCAACGGAATCTCCGCGGCATCGTGGAGACCGCACAACGTCGCCGGGAACCGGTCGTACTCATGTCGTTCGCCTACTACCTTCCCGACGACTATACGGAGAACGCCTTCCAGTCTAGGCAGCTCGACTACACCATTCACACCTTTCCGGTGGAGCTTTGGGGCAAACCGGAATGTGTGGCCAAAGGCTTGAGAGTCCACGACGAAGTCGTCGCCGAGCTCGCACGTACGACTCCAGGCGTCAAGTTCGTGGACCAGGATGGCTTAATCCCCCACGACCGGCAACATTTCAACGACATCTGCCATCTCACACATGAGGGGTGTGAACGCTTCGTCGAGAACCTTGTTGATGTGATCCTGGTCGCAAGATAGTGCCGCCTTTCATGAATGGCGCGACAATGCCCGAAGCCTGAACCGCGGGCAGATCGTAGGTTGGGGCCGCAGACCCGAAAGTGGATTGCCCAACACGCATGAATGTGGCCTCCAATGATCCCATCTGCAACTCTGCAAGCGCACGTGATTCCATAGCGTTCGAGACGGGAAGCAAAGGTATGAGGGTCCCCGTGTAACCTGTCCCATGGGAGGCGGACCCGGCGCGTTCCAGCCCCGGGGTGACATGTGCAACTGATGACAGTATGCTCTCAGCTATGACGACGAACGACATCCCCAAGGAACACAGAGCCAAGCTGATGGATGGACGAGCGTTGGCGAAGCGGGTGCTCAATGGAGCGAGAGCCAAGGTCGAGAAGATCCGTCAAGCCACCGGCGTCACACCATGCCTGGCGACGGTCCTTGTAGGCACCGATCCGGCTTCGGTCGCCTACACGCGGATGAAACGGAAGCGATGCGAGGAGGTAGGGATCTTGCCGCGGCGGATCGAGCTGCCCGCCACGGTGTCCACCGAAGAGCTCGTGGCCGAGATCGAGAAGCTTGCGGTCGATCCCGCGGTCCACGGAATCCTCGTGCAGCACCCAGTCCCGAAACCGATCGATAAGCGGGCGGCCTTCGAGGCCATCCCCCTCAAAAAGGACATTGACGGGGTCAGCTCAGCGGCCCTCGGTCGCGTGATTCTCGGGATGGACGCGTTCATTCCGTGCACACCCGCGGGAATCATGCACCTGCTTAGGGAATACCACGTTGACTTGGACGGGGCCCACGCAGCGGTGATCGGACGTAGCCCGATCCTCGGCCGGCCGATGGCTTCGATGCTTATCAACGCCCACTCGACGGTGACGCTCTGCCATTCCCGCACCCGATCCCTCCCCAACATCGTCCGCCAGGCCGACGTGCTGATCGCCGCGGTTGGGCGTCCGCGTTTCGTTCAAGGCGGGTGGATCAAGCTTGGTGCGGTGGTGATCGACGCAGGGTATAACGAGGGAAACATTGGCGACGTCGATTTCGAGGGTGCGATTGAGCCTGCATCGCTTATCACCCCTGTACCAGGTGGGGTGGGCCCGATGACCATCGCGACGCTCATCGACCACACGGCGGACGCCGCTGCCCAACAGCTCGGCGTTGAGGTCTGATATCCCTGCCCGAGGATCGGTCAGCCACAGGCAACCGTGGCGCCCGACGATCGGTTTCCGCCGTATCGCTCCAATCAGGGCCGGGGTCGACTGACGGCCCCCAGGCAGAACGCCGATTAGGGGGTGAGTCGTCCCAACGAGCTTGCGGGGGGGCCCGCGAAACGACAGGCCGGTCACCGGGCCCACCGATGGCGGGTCATTGACTTTTGGCAGGCAGGTTTTAAGTTCGCTCGGTTTGTCCCAAAGAGGCTGCCACAGGGAAAAAGGACGCGCGATGGCTGAGAATGTGAACCTGGACACGATCTACGACCCCCGAGCGGTCGAGCCCGAGGTGTACAAGCAGTGGGAGGAGGCGGAAGCGTTTTTGGCTGTCCCGGACGGGCGACCGCATGAGGAAACCTACGTCATCGTCATCCCTCTGCCGAACGTCACCGGTGCGCTGCATCTAGGCCATGCCTTGAACAACACCCTGCAGGACATCCTCATCCGCTACCACCGGATGCGGGGGTTCAACACGCTGTGGCAACCGGGGACGGATCACGCGGGCATCGCGACCCAAGCGGTCGTCGAGCGACGCATCCGTGAGCTGGAGGGCAAGAGTCGGCACGACCTCGGTCGCGAGGAGCTCGTCCGCCGAATCTGGCAATGGAAGGACGAATACGAGAGACGCATTATCGGCCAGCTCAAGCTGATGGGATGCTCATGCGATTGGTCGCGCACGCGCTTTACGCTCGACGACATGTGCGCTAAGGCGGTCTACCACCAGTTTTTCAATCTGTTCAAGGATGGATTGATCTTCCGGGGAAAGCGACTCGTCAACTGGGACACCGAGCTGCAGACCGCGGTCTCCAACGATGAGGTCTATTACGAAACAGTCCAAGGCCACTTCTGGCACTTCAAGTACCCGGTCATCGATCCCAAGCCCGGCGAACCCGAGCACGTGATCATTGCGACGACGCGGCCCGAGACGATGCTCGGTGACACAGCCGTTGCAGTCCATCCTGATCCGGAAGGGTATTTCGATAAAAAGGAAGCTGCGCTTCGCCAAACCATCGCTACGGCGCGTGGACGCGACAAGGTGGAGGCTGAGAAGGATCTGGAAGCGTTGGTTGCGCGTCGCGAATCGCATCTTGACCAGCTCATCACCCTGCGGGACATGGCCAACGATAGCAGAATGCTGATGCTGCCGCTGGTCGAGCGTGAGATTCCACTGGTTGCCGACGAATGGGCGAAACCGGACCTGGGCAGCGGGTGCGTCAAGATCACGCCTGCCCATGACGCGAACGACTATGATGTTGGCCTCCGCCAGAACCTCCCGATGGTCAACGTCTTGAGCCCCGACGGTAAGGTCGCCCGGATCATCGAACCGGACGGATCAATCAACCCGCATAGCGGGCAATACGAAGGACTCATCTTCGCAGCCGAGGGACGTGAGAAGGTCGTCGCCGACTTGGAAGCACGGGGTTTGCTACACGATATCGAGGACCACGAAGTCGAGATAGGCCACAGCGACCGCAGCAAGACCCCGATCGAGCCGTACCTGTCCGACCAGTGGTTCCTCCTCACCGGCGCCGTCCCCGACGGCAACGTGAAACTCGCCGACGGATCGACTGCTCCAGGTCTCGCACAGGCGGCGATGGATGTCGTGAACAACGGTCGGATCAAGATCTTCCCACACCGCTACACCAAGACGTACCTCGATTGGCTGGATGAGAAGCGTGACTGGTGCATTGGTCGGCAACTCTGGTGGGGACATCGTATACCAGTCTGGTCGGCGACTGGATTCGACGAGTCCGATCCCATAGATGACATTTTCGCCGAGATCGACCATCATGTGGACGAGGATCGAGCGGTTTTGACATCGCGCACACCACGCGAACTTTTTTCGGTGACACGCAACGTTCCACTCCGCGAAGTGAAGTTTGTGTTCGTCGGTGTCAGCCATCCTGACACAGAGAACCAAGAATTCACTGAATTCCTCGAAGAGCATGGGTTCTTCCGTGACGAGGACGTTCTCGACACCTGGTTCAGCTCGGCGCTGTGGCCTTTCAGCACGCAGGGTTGGCCGGATCAGACGGAGCATCTCAAGCAGTATTATCCCGGTACGGTTCTGGTGACATCGCGTGACATCATTACCAACTGGGTGGCGCGGATGGTGATGTTCGGGTTGTACGCGATCGGGGATATCCCCTTCGACCACGTGTACGTCCACCCCAAGATTCTCGACGCTCGCGGGGAGACCATGAGCAAGTCGAAGGGTAACGGTGTCGACCCAGTCGATATCATCCACACGCACGGGGCGGACGCGCTGCGTTACGCCATGGCGGAGTTGACGACCGAGACGCAGGACATCCGCATGCCGGTCGAGTACGTCTGCCCGCACTGTTCCAAGCTGTTCGATCAATCCGTTGCCATCAAAGCCGAGGAGCAGGCCCGCAAGTCACGCGGTGAGAAGCTCCACCGCCGGCTGCAACCCGCTGATTGCGCGATCGTCAAATGCCCCCATCAAGACTGCTGCAAGGAGTTTGCCACGCAGTGGGCTGAACCCGACGTCAAGGAGCGGCTACCCGTTGCCCGGGAGACCTCGGACAGGTTCGATATTGGCCGAAACTTCTGCAACAAGCTATGGAACGCCGCTCGCTTCGCCTTCATGAACCTCGAAGGCACCCCCTGCAACAAAATCGACGTCGATACGCTGCCGGCGGAAGATCGCTGGATTCTCGCCCAGCTTTCGCAGACGATCCGGCGATACCACCAGGCCATCTCGACGTATCAGTTCTCGAGCTCGATCAAGGAGCTTCGCGAGTTTTTCTGGGACTCACTCTGCGATTGGTACATCGAACTGACCAAACCGAGGATGTCAGGCCAGCGTGGTGAGACGGCTCGGGCGACAGCCAAGCAGATCCTTGCTTTTTGCCTCGATCAGGTTCTCCGGCTGCTGCATCCCACGTTGCCGTTTATCACCGAGCGACTTTGGACCCAATTGAATACTATCGCCCCGAGTCGCGGCTTACCGGGGATCGCGGAGCTGACCACCGACACGCAGTTGATCCGGGCCCCATTCCCTCCCGTCGAAGGTTATCCCAGATTCGAGGACAAGGCCATCGTCCACACCTTCAGCATCCTACAGGACGTGACACGTGGTGTTCGGGAGCTGCGGAGTCAGTCCGGTGTCTCCCCGAAGCAGAAGGTGAAGGTAACTGTGGCGTTACCTGCCAGCCGAGTCGAGGGTTTCGAGGTCCACTCGCATATTGTCAAGGACCTGGCAGCCATCGCCGAGTTGATCGTCGACCCAACCGCAAAGCGTCCGAAGAACGCAGCCAGTCGGGCGGTCCATGGCTTGCACATCTACGTCCACGACATCAGTGACGACGAGGCTGAGCGTGCCCGGACCACGAAGGCCCTCGCCCAGATCGAGAAGCAGATCGCCAGCAAAGAGTCCAAGCTGGCCAACGAGAAGTTCCTCGCCCACGCCGACCCCGAATTCGTGGAGGCTGAACGAGAGAGACTCAGCGAGCTGCGAGCACGGCAATCCATTCTGAACGAGCACCTCGCAGAACTGGAAGGCTAACGCGTTTCGAATGGCAGCCGGTGAGGAACCCTGCACGGCCTCCGAACACGGTACCGCTGCAATCTCCTCGATCCCCAAGGTCAAGGTTCGCGCTGAACTGGTGCACCGAGGCACGTGCGGTCGTCACAGTCAAGAAATAGATATGGCTTTTGGCGTCGGCTCCGCGACCACGAATCGCTCTTCAATCGGGTGTGAGATTCCCGGGTTACGTCACGGCGGGAATTATCTCGGCGCGCAGGAGGCCTGGTGCCGCCCAATGGCCCTAAGCTAGGGGTCTGGGAGCTTGGCAGGTTGTTGGACGCTGCC
>CAYOQG010000047.1:0-24108 GCA_964405925.1 uncultured Phycisphaeraceae bacterium
TACACCATGATGAGAACATCGGCAAACGGCAGTAATTAACTAGAATTCATATAAGGTGTTGGCAGATTGCCGATTCTCACGCAAAAACGGGCGTTCTTGGGGTCGTGAGGCCGGTTTCTGAACGTGAATGAATGCTCGACACGTAGGAGGTCGGCAGTTCAAGTCTGCCATCGCCCAGTTGGATAAGCCCCGTGGTTTCAGGGACTTATGCATCCACTCACAGGCTGTGTTCCCTGTCCCTCCCGAATACTCCGTACGCTTTGGCAATGAACGACCTTCAGCTTGACGCTCGGGAGACCGCCGCCAAGCCGTCCGAGCACAGAAGTCACGAAAGGCTGCAACGGACCTGGATCGAGTTTCTGACAGGGAGTGGATGCGATCGGGACACCGGTGTACAAGGCACCGTTTCGGGGTCGCCCGATCCCGCATCCCTATGCCCACGACCAGGCAAACCGACGCTTGAAGTGGAAATAATACAGCCCGATGGCCTGCATGGCGACGACCTCAAAATAGACTTCGACACCAATGGACAGCCCCCGGAGCACCATGAAGGCAACGAGACCACCGGACCCATCCGGACGCATCACGCCTTGAAATACGGTTTTCAGGAGGTCTGCGCCGATGACAATGATCGCCGTAAGAAGGTAGACCGGAAACGTCCGAACGAGTGTCACAACAATGGCATCCGGCCGGCCGAGGGCCGCGAACCCACCCAAAGCGACACACAACACCACCATGGGCCAAGCAGCCCAACCAGCCAGGGTGAGAACGAAAAAGAGAATCTCTCCCCCAGATGTCCCCTGAAGCATGCCACCAAACCCACCGGAGAACGCCCCGAAGGGATTGCCGCCGGCGGTGATCCCCATATACACCAAGACCGCGAAACAAATCGAGGCGGGCAGCAGGACGATGATCCAGCTCGCCAGCCACTTCAAAAATGGCATGATGATATCATCTATCCACCCTTCGCCCCCGGAAAGCCCCGGCAAGTCCCTCTCACCACCGGCCGCTTCCCGGATCACGTTAAAGCGGAAGCCCATATACCAGCCGAAGATCGCAAGTCGCCCCGGCAGCCCGTAAACCCACAACCAGGGCAGTACGACGACGGCGAGAAACACGAGAAACCACAGAATCCCGAAAGTTACCGCGTTGCCAACTGAGGCCGTCGGGAACATGAGACCTTGGAGCAACGATTTGGCATAGCTAGGCCGGGTGGGCCTGTCCTCAATCGCCACCCGCCCGAGGCGCCCCTCCGATTCCGCGCTGGGCAAAGAGGCGGCGGATACCGGTCGCTCCACCGTTTTCGCCGGTGCTACCGCGCTGCGATCGACGGCTGACGCAAGACCGCCCAACGGATCCTCATCAGCCAGCGGAATCGTCTCGGGTTCGTCCTCCGGCTGAATTCTGAAGATCGTGCCGCACTTCTTGCACTTCGCCCGCTTTCCGATGGCCGACTCTGGGAAGCGATATTTCACACCACACTCACAGCGCTGCGTGGGCATGATCAGCCCTCCAAACGGCAATTTCTGTGCACTCGGTCCGAACAGAGGACGACAAGTCCAGAGACGACCCTACCCGGACGACGTCAGAGAAAACGCGTGGGAATCTGGAATGACTCCAATACGAGTCCCGACCGTGCGAGACGGCGTAACTTGATCGATCCGCACCGAGACCAGATCCCCGGGACGAGCACCTTCAGCCTCAAAATGCACCAAAAAGTACCGATCTGCCCGTCCCCGGCGAACATTATGCGATCCTGGCGTCCCACCGTCAACCTCGGTGGACTCTTCAACGATGATCCGTTCGACGCAGTTCATGAAGCGTTGCCGGAAACGAAATGAGCATTCCCTTCCGAGCTCGGCAAGACGGCGCATTCGATCGCGGACCACCTCACCGTGGACGAAGTCACGCTTCCACCGTGCAGCAGTTGTCTTTTCGCGCGGGCTGAATGGAAACGCGTGGATCCTGCAAAACTCGATCTGGCGAGCGATCTGGAGGGATGCTTCGAAGTCCCTCTCGGTCTCGCCGGGGAAGCCCACAATGATGTCCGTACTGATGGCGGGGCGATCCAGCCCGCCGCGGCGGGCTTGAACACGTTCGATCGTTTCGAGGTACCCATCGATCGTATACTGGCGGTTCATCCGCCGAAGTACCGCATCACTACCAGACTGAAGCGGCAGATGAAGGTGAGGGACACAGTTCCCAAAGGTTCCCAGCACCTCCAGCAGTGACTCATCCACGTCGCCAGGCTCCAGACTGGACATCCGGAGCCGGCAAAGACCCTCGACTTGAGCAAGCCTGCGGACGAGGGCGGCTAAGGGCGATCCGGCAGCGGCGGACCACCGGCGCCGAACGGCGGTCTCGCGACCGTAGGCCCCCAGGAAGACACCCGTCAGGATGATCTCCTTGTGTCCCGCCCGGATGAGGTCCTTCGCCTCCGCCACCGCGACCTCGATAGGCTTGGAACGGAGCGAAGACCGAAGTTGAGGGATGATGCAGTACGAGCAGTGAGCATCGCATCCGTCCTGGACTTTCAGGAAGGCTCGCTGGTGACCGGCGAATGACTTTATTTTCGAGACAAGAGCCCCGCTTTTCTTGACAACCGGGAGAGTGGGCGACATATTATTAGCCGGTGGCTTTGCTGTCCGCGATGTAAAAGCCTTATACCCCGGTTGCGAACCGGCAGGCTTCATCCATTCATCATTCCTTTGGACATCCGGACGATGATTGGCTGTGCTGCCAGGCTTCACAGGATGGTCGGTTTCCTCGGCCCGCCCGTTGCCGAGCCGGGCCAGAAGATGCCGAAGTGCCGAGCATACCGCGGGCGTGTCGACCTCGTGCCCTACGACCTCGATGACGCCATCGATGGCGCGCAGTTCGTCCGCGTCCGCCGACGCGCCACACCCGACAACGACGACTGATGTTCGCCCACCGCGCGCCGCGCGGCGGACGATCTGGCGGCTCTTGCGCGAAGCATTCGCGGTGACGGCACAGGTATTCACCACTGCGATATGCGGGTGCTCGCCAGCGCGAACCGGGCGAAGGCCCATGGACTGCAGGGCCTCGCGGAGTTGCTGCGACTCGTATTGATTGACTTTACAGCCCAGCGTTGCGAGCAGATACTTGCCAGCCATGCGTGAGAACTGTAGCTGGACGCAAGGGCCTGCGAAAGGCCCATCCGGACCATCGGGCGGTTATCGGCCGCGGCACGCTCAACCAAAGACGCCCCCCCCAACGTGATCGGGGGGCATTCGGCGGACATGGAGAACAGTTGATGGCGACCGCACAAGCGATCTGGGGAATCGACCTTGGCCGATGCGCATTGAAAGCTCTCAAGCTGCGCGCCACACCGGAGGACAAAGTCGAGATCTTGGCTTCGGACTACGTGGAGCATCCCCAAATCCTCTCGCAACCGGATGCCGATCGACATGAATTGATACGGGCGGCGTTGGAGAAGTTCCTCTCCCGCAACGACATCTCCAAAGACAGCACCGTCGTGAGCGTACCCGGGCAGCACACACTGGCCCGGTTCACCAAGTTGCCTCCGGTCGCCCCGAAGCGGATCCCCGACATTGTTCGTTATGAGGCGGATCAACAAATCCCCTTCGACATGGACGAGGTGATCTGGGACTACCAGACGTTCCAGCAAGAGGGGATGCCTGACCTCGAGGTCGGTATCTTCGCTATGAAACGGGAGCTGATCCGGGAGCACTTGCTTCACTTTGAGCAGGCATCGATTGAGCCGATTGCGGTGCAGTCCGGCCCGCTCGCCGTCTACAGTGCCGCCCGTTTCGATGGTCTCCTCAGCGACGAGACCACGATCCTGCTGGATATCGGTGCTGAGAACACCGACCTGATCATCGCGACGCGGGAAGGCTTCTGGACACGGACCGTCCCCATTGGTGGAAACAAATTCACCGAAGCGTTGGTGAAATCGTTCAAGCTCTCGTTCGCAAAAGCGGAAGGCCTGAAACGAACGGCCGACTCGAGCAAGTACGCCCGACAGATCTTCCAGGCCATGCGACCCGTTTTCGCCGACCTCGTGCAGGAGTTGCAGCGGTCCATTGGGTTCTATTCGTCGACCCACCGCGACACCCAGGTTGAGAAGGTAATCGGGTTCGGCAACGCGTTCAGGCTGCCTGGTCTCCGGAAATACTTGCAACAGAATCTCGGCCTCGCCATTGAGCAACCTGACTCGTTCGCCCAAGCCGCCCCCTCAGCGGCGGCCAGCAACCCGGAGTTCAAGGAGAACTTTCTCAGCTTCGGCGTCGCGTACGGTCTGGCCCTTCAGGGACTGGACTTGGCGAAGGTGACGAGCAACCTGCTGCCCACAGAAATCGCCAAGCAGATCGTGTGGCGGAAGAAAAGGCCAGCCTTTGCCGCAGCGGCAGCGTGTCTGGTCGTTGCCGGGGGCTTGATCTGGTTTCGCCAAGCGACGGACATGAGTGCCCTTGCCGGGGACGTCAGCGCCTCGCGACCGATCGAAACAGACGACGCGTGGAGCATCATTGACCGCGGCCCGAGCTCATCCTTATCGCCGTGGGCCCAAGCGCAGGCCATCAACGACGCTGGCAACGCCCTGAAGCGAGAACTGTCCCGACTCAGAGGCGAGGGCAGCGATGAACGAACGGAGACGGAGGAACTCATCGAAAGCCAACGCAGCAAGGCCCTGATCCCCAAGATCGTACAGGCGATCCACGAATCGTTGCCCAAGCCTCAAGGTCCGCTCGCCGACGCTACGTCCCAGGCGGCGGTGCTCGAAGCGATCGCCAGCGGTGCTGTTCCGCGGTCGCAACGGACTCAGGTAACTATTGATGAACTGGTCCTGCGCTACGAATCTGACGTCAACTCTTACGAGTGGGCGAGCATCGTCGAGGTCGAAGAGCCAATCAACGACCCCGGAGCCGAACTGCCAGCGATCAAGGTTGAAATCACGTGCCGGACGCCCAACGAAGGCGGGGCCAGGTTCATCAGCGAAGCATTTATGAATGTACTCCGCAAAAACGGGCGTCGCCCCGAGGCCGGGTTCTACTTTGACCGCGTGTACCTGTGGGAAGGCAACAAGGTGGAAACAAAGGGCGCACCCGCTTCTGGTCTTCGGCCCGGAACTGGTCGCGGTCCAGGCCTGGGACGCGGTCCCGGGTTGGGGCCTGCCACGCCGGGAACGGAAGAGGGCATTACGTACGACGTTGAAACCACACAGCTGGACCCGGAAGACGTCGATCCGGTAACGCTTGAGCCGATTGCCAACGATTGGCGGTTCGTCATTTGGATAGACGCGATCATGGAGGACTATCCCGAATCCGACGAGGGCGATTAGATAAAGCCCAAACGTCGAAAGGTCGAGACGTCGAGACGTCCAGAAAGCAAGGCTTTCGATGTTTCGACTTTTGGGCGTTTCGGAGTTTCCACTTATGGACTTTCTGCGAAGACAGGCGTTTTTCATCATCTGCGCGATTGCCGGTGCCGCTGGTATAGCACTGGGAGTGACCGGGATTAAGGCAACGTCAAAGGTCGAAGAGAAAATGAAGGAGCCGGAAAGCTTATACCGGAGCCTCAACGGTCTTCGGTCGCCGGGCGCAAACAGGGCGATGATCGAGGCGGAGCACGAAAGGATCGACCTCGTCAAGGACGATCGCGACAAAGTCGTCGAGAGTGCGAGCAAGCTCCGCGAGTACAAGCCCCTTGTGGATGGCGTCTTTCCCGACGGACCTCCGCTAAAGCTACTGGAATTCCGTCGTGCTTACGGGCAACAGATGGTCAAGTTGCTAGACTCGCTGAAATATGGCGGACCCGCGGGTCCGCGCGATATCGAGCTCATGAGGGGCATCATCGAAGAGGAACGGGCGGAAGCGGAGGAGTTCGGCCTTGACGACAGCCAGGCGTTGGCGAAGGCTTTTCAGGGTCCACCGGAAACGGCAGCGGGTGTCCTCACCAAGGCAGGTATCCGGGCGGACCCTGTCGCCCGGGCCCACATCGCTGCCGCCCAGCGCATTCAGTGTTACGCGGTGCATTTTAGCCAGGCACGTCTGCCCGACCGGCCGGCCAGCCTCGAGTTTGATTCGGACATGGGGGACGTGACGTCGGCTGAACCTCCTACGCCCGAACAGGCCTGGTTGGCACAGATTAAATACTGGATCCAAAAGGATGTCGTGGACGTCATCGCGGCGATGAATAACGAAGCTGCAGACACCGCCCTACAAGCGCGCCGCGACGCCTGGGTGGGGATTATGCCCGTCAAGGAGGTGATATCGATCCGCCTGACACCCGAATATGTCACGGTGGATTCGGACGGGATGGCCCCGGCCTCACCCGGTGGTTACACCGCAGCCGAACCACCCGGTGGACCCAACCAAGTCTTCACCGGTCGCGCTTCGGGCCCTGATTATGAGGTTATGCAATTCACGGTGAAGCTGATTATGGATCAGCGCGACATCCCCGACTTCGTCAATCGGCTGAGCAAAAACAGCTTCTACACGCTCCTGGGGATGTCCTACATCGCTGTGCCGCCCAACAGGCGCATGGTCGGCAAGATCTACGGGGATGAACCGGCGGTCAACGTGGTTATGGACTTCGAAGCGCTCATGCTCGGTGACGTGTTTAGACAATGGATGCCGCAGGAGGTCTGCGACTACTACGACATAAATTGCCCCGTGCGGGAAGAGGCGGAGGACGAGGGCGGCGATTGATGTGATCGCTTCCGATGGGGCTGCGCGCTTCGCGATCTCTCCCACCCAGCGAAGCCCGCCGCAGTGAACCGGGAAGCGTACCGGATTCCGCATCGCGACGAAGCGGGAATTAAGCCGGCGGTCGACTCGCCTGACCGGAGAAGAAACACAAAGTGGGGTAAGCCGAAAATGGCAAAGCAACTGGTCAATCCGATTGAGCGTCACGTAGAGAAGGCTGTGCTCGGTGTCACGGGCCTTTTGCTGTTGGGTGTGATCGGCAAGTTTGTGATCAGTTCACCCAATCAAATGGAACTTGGCGGCGAGTTCGTCAGTCCCAAGGCCGTCGATCAGAAGGTGGCCCAATTGGCGGCAAGCGTGCGCCAAGATATCAAGAACGCACCGGCCGCCGTCGAATTGCCGCAACCGCTGTACGAAGAGTGGCTCGCCTCCCTCGACCCCTTTCAGCAGGAGAACGTAAGGACCACGCTTCCAACGGCTGCGCCGATTGGCCCAGAAGTCCCCATCGTTGACGAGGCCACAAAGAACTGGAACGCAACCCTCCCGGACGTCTTCGCCTTCACGCAGTCGGGCGTCACCTACGGTCGAAGCACCTTCGTGACCCAGACCCGCGACGGTAGGCAGCGCTATCATCCCACCAACTGGGTCACTGTATCGGGCGTTTTCGACATAAAGAAAGAGATGCGGGAGCAGAGATCCGTCTGCGGCGCCACGCGGAAGGAGGTCATCTTCGGCCCGCCCGAGCTTCAGCGCCGGGCTCGCCGTCTGGACGGAAGTTGGTCCGAGGACGACTGGCAGGATGTCAAGCCGTGGTTCACGCCCGAGCTACCAACCCGACCGAAAATCGGTCTTATTGAGGATGAGGGACGTATTGTCGTTTCGGACGAGGACCTGGAAGACGTACACCGCTTCTCCAACGAGCTCAGCCACCCCGCGTTGCAGCTCGATCTGATTCGCCCCCTGCTGCCGGAGATGGCCAACGGGGACGAGTGGACATTCCCCATCCTCACGGATCGCCGCGACGTACTGTTCCAGGATGAGTTCTACCTGTACCCCGATGATCCCCGCTCTTCCAACCCGGCGGATCGTTACGGTCAAGACACCGGCACCGCTGAACGCAAGGAAAAGGCGCTGTCTCCAGAAGAGCAGCGTGCCAAGGACTTGGCCGAGGTCGAGCGACTCTTGGACGAGGCCTGGAAAACAAAGAATCCGAACCCAGCCATCATAGCCCACAACCTGGCCGCCGCTATCAAGGAAGACAAATCGACACCAGCCAAAGACGTGGAGAAGGCGACTCGACTGAAGGAACGGGCCAACCAGATGATCGCGGACATCGACCGCATTAAAGTATACGGAGGAGGCGGAACTGCCCCCCGTGGGCCGGTTCGGGAAGAGGCGGCAGAGGAGGTCGTCCGGCAACCTGAGCCCATCCAGCAGATCTGGGTCCACGACGCGGCACCGGGAAGCGTAGAGGGAGGACATGCTTATCAGTACCGCATCCGCGCGGTGATCTTCAATCGTCTGGCGGGCTATGCAGAAAGGCTTCGCAACGCCACAGATGCCACCGTCCTTTGGATCCCGGGTCCTTGGGGCGATCCGGTTGAGGTTTATATCGAGCCGGCGACGGTGCTATTCGCGGCAAGCAAGGACGAACGCAATAATGAGATCGGCATTGAGTTCTACAAATGGGTTGAGGGCGTCTGGTGCAAGGCCCGTGAGAAATTCGGTGTCGGCGACACGCTGAGCTTCAGCGAACGCTGCGAAGTTCCCTCGCTGACCGATCCCACAAAGACGGACCGGGCTATGGTGGGGTTCGATACTGGTCTATCAGTGGTCGACATCGACTTTGATCGTCCCTACCGTGAGCGCAAGAAAGGAAGCAGCCGAGAGGGTGTGAAGTTCGGGTCAGCCACGACCGCATGCTCGATCGTGCTCGCCGACGCCCAGGGGCGGCTTCACGAGCGGTTTTTGGCGACAGACAAAGCCAACCCGGCCAAGCGGCAATACGCTGCCAGGGAGTTCAAGCCGGCGAAATCCGGCGACTAGTTTCGAGGCGAAACACGGTGCTGCCTCGCACGCGGCGTGGTGTAGACTGCGGTAGTATGCAAACACCGGCGATTGCGAGGGTGCCGAACCTGCTTATAGACGGACCTTGATGGATCAGCCATAGCGTGAGAAGTCCGACCCGGGGTCGCTGTTTCCGGGCTTGCAGCCCCAGCTGCCTGGCCCTAGAATTCGTGCTTCCAGGGGTCTGCGCCCCGACGAATACGGGACTTGCAGCCCTGAGAACGTCGTTCACGCCGAGCTTGGTCCCGATGACCGTCGGGATTGGTGCGTGCGCTATCGTGGGATTGTGGATGTGGCTGTGTGTCTCGCGCCTGCTCGCCCTGCCTAGATGGATTTCAGGCCTCCGCCGCGGCGGACCAACGAGGAGGAGCTTGTGTTGTCAACCATGAGGTTATCTCCGGGTGCTGTATTTCTGGCTGCACTCGCTTTGTCCGTGACCGTTGCCCCGCAACGCGGGATCGCCCAAGACGAGGCGGCTGCACTGGAGCAAGCGATCGAGCTGTTTAACCAGGCAGATTATGTCGCCGCCCAGGAAGTGCTCGTTGCCATTGACCGTGCTGCGTTGAGCGGCGAGCAACAGGCCGTCCGCGACGAGTACCTCAACCGCGTTCAGGTCGCGATCAATATGGCGGAGAAGGCCCTGCGCGAGTTCGAGAACGGGCAAACCGCCATGGAAGAGGGCGAGCGCGACAGGGCGGTTGAGCTCTTCGAGAGGGTACTCGCCAATGAATACGCCGACGAAGCCTTGCGTCGATCCGCCAGCATGCACCTGCGTGGTCTGCGGGACAGCACACCTGTGTCAACAGCCCCCTCGGAGGCCGTCCGGCAAGGTCGGGCCGAGGCAACACCACCAGGTGCAGCGGCTGACGCCCAGCGGGCCCGCACCCTGACCGAAGAAGCGAACGAGATGCTCCGGGGTGCCCGCTACGATGAGGCCCGCAGGCTCTACCAAGATGCTTTGAAGGTCGTCCCGGGCTATCCCGAGGCGACCGATGGCCTCGAGCGTGTGCGTGAGCATGAACGCACGATCAATGGAGAGCGAGGCGATACGCTCATCGATCGGATCCGCCGTCAGGATGAGATCAACTGGCAACGAACGGCGGCGGAGTTTCGCGACAGCGAAAAGCTCATCCGAAACCATGTCGAGAACGAGCGTTTTGCCGAGGCCCAGCAACTCCTTATTCGTGCCCGTCAGATCGTGGAAGCCGGCAAACAGTTCGCCGACCCGGTGACAAAATATGAAAGCCTGCGAGATGAGCTGAACACGCTCATTCAATTCGTCGAGGCCCGCGAGCGTCAGTACAACGAGCAACAAGTCGCTGAAATGCGTCGCGAGATCGAGGAGCAGCGCAAGCGGCACCTTCGCGAGGTTGAACAGAAGCGACGGCAACAGCGCGAGACGCTGATGGACCAGGCTCTCCAGCATCGCAAAGACGGCGACCTGGACGCAGCCATCAACGTCCTCCAACAAATCATGGTGATCGATCCGACCTACCAGCCGGCTCGCTGGATGGCAGACGACCTGGACGACCTCCGGGAGTATCAGCGGGCCCGCCAAATCCGGGACGACTTTTACGATCAGGCCCGCAAGAGCCTCAACGACGTCGAGAAGTCGAAGATCCCCTGGCAAGACCAGCTTCGCTATCCGGAGGACTGGCCGGAAATCATCGCCAAGCCCACACGGAATCTCCTGGGTGTAAGCCCGCCGCCCGGCCGCCTTTTCGGTGCCCTGGACAAGAAGATCCCCGTTGACTTTCGGGACGATCCATTCGGAGAGGTCGTCGAGCGGTTGGCCGATGCCACGGGGCTCAACATTATCGTGAACTGGAACGATCTGAAACACGCGGGCATCGACCGAACGGTGCCGATCGACCTGAGCCTTCCGCGCGAGATCACGCTCAAAAAGGCGCTCACTGAGGTGTTGGAGCAAGCTGGCGGAGGTTTGGTGGACGTCGGTTTCGATATAACCGAAGACGCCCTCAAGATCGCAACGCGCTCGACGCTGGACAAACAGACCTACACGGCCGTTTACGACATCAACGACTTGTTGATGGAGATTCCGATCTTCAATGACGCTCCGATGACCGATCTAAGGCACGTCAGTCAGCAGGCCGCCCAGGCTGCCATTGAGCAACCGGAGCAGCCATGGCTCTACGGTGACGACGACGACGATGAGCCGGAGGAGGACCCGAAGCGAGCCGGTCGGGCCCGGAAGATCATCGAACTCATCCAGGAAACCGTCGCCCCCAGCAGCTGGCGGGATAACGGCGGAACCATCGGGACGATCAACGAAATCAATGGCCAGCTCGTCGTCACCCAAAACTCGGCAAGCCAGCAGCAGATCGGGGACCTTTTGGGAAAGCTCCGCGAGCAACGGGCCATCCAAATCGCCGTCGAAGCCAGATTCATTACGGTCTCGAGCCACTACCTGGAGGAGCTCGGAATCGATCTCGATATCGTTCTCAATTCCGGGAACGCGGGCTACGATTATTCACCCTCTGGTGCGGGTCCGTTGACCGACCCGGTACTCGGTAACGCATTATTGTTGCCGCGCTCGTACTCGCGTCTCGGGTTTGCGTCGGCCTCGCCCCCAGGCGGTGTGCCCCTCCAGCAGGGGGTCGCAGCTGCTCAGCCGTATCAGCAGGCGTTTTTCGTTCCACAGCCCTCCGGTGGTGCCAGTGGCGGTAACGTAACACCAGTACCTGTGATCAACCAGGTGACTGCATTTACCGACCCGGCCAACCTTGGTAGCGACGTACCCGGAAGCTTCGCAGGTCAAACCCTGGGCCCAGCATTTAGCCTGTTTGGCAGCTTCCTCGACAACATCCAAGTGGATTTTCTGATCCGTGCGACTCAGGCGGACTCGCGGACCAGTGTGCTGACCGCACCGCGCCTCGTTCTGTTCAACGGGCAACGGTCGTGGGTCGCCGTGACCGTCCAGCAAAACTTCGTGAGCCAGCTCAACCCTATCGTCGGAACGGGTGCCGTTGCGCAGGCACCGCAGACGGCGACGATCGACTCTGGAGCCGTTCTCGATGTGGCAGCAACGGTCACCGCCGATCGACGGTACGTGACGATGACGGTTCGCCCGGGTGTGACTCGTCTGCTGGATCTGCAGACCATCCCGTTCAGCGGTGGTGGGGCCGGTGGTGGTTTCGGCGGCGGGGCCGCAAACCAGGCGTTTATCCAACTTCCGACACTGTCGACCCAGCGCGTTCAGACAACGGTGTCGGTGCCTGATGGTGGCACCCTGCTGATCGGCGGACAGAAGCTCGCATCGGAATCAGAGGTCGAGGCGGGTGTTCCGATACTCTCGAAGATCCCGATTCTCAAGCGACTGTATTCGTCACGCTCCATGGTGAAGGACGAGCAGACGCTGCTCATCCTGATCAGGCCGAAGATCCTCATCCAGTCCGAGCAGGAGGAGCTGGCTTTTCCGTCCTTCACGCAAGGATAGAAGACCATTCCACGCACAGGTGCGAGATTGATCACCTGCATCGCCCGCGTTAGTGCCTTGGCGGTATGTGTTTACTGCGGATCTCTCGCGGCTTCCGTGTCGGCGGATGGACCCCAGCCCGTAGGCGGGGACGCAGCCCCAAAGGGAGAAGACGGGCCCAAGCCGTTCGCACCCGGTGTTCGAATCGACTGGCAGAACCGACTCGTGGAGGTCGATGCCAAGATCGTGCTGCGAGAGGGTACTCTCGAATTGCTGGCGTGCAGCCCCCAGACCCGAGAGCATGAGAGCATTCTCTCCGTCCCGGCGAAGCCAACGCACATCTTTCAGGCGTTGGGTCTGATCGGTCTGGAACCAGGGGCACCGGTACGGTACGACGACAAGGAGGATCGGCTCTTTCCGCCGACAGGAACACCGCTCGAAATCAGCGTACGCTATCGAGTCCATGGCAAGGAAATGACCGTTCCCGCACGGCGCTGGCTTCTCGACGTTGAGCGGAAGCGCCCCCCGGAATCGATCGACTGGGTCTTCGCCGGATCACAAATGCTTGAAGATAAGAGCCTGGCTGCGGACCTTGACGGCACGATCATCTGCGTTGTGGACTTCGAGACCGCCCTGATCGCGGTGGGTACCCTTCACACGGCTAACAACCGCTATCTCTGGCTTGCCGCTAACACCGATGCAATACCTCCGATCAGCACCCCCTGCACCCTCATGATCCGACGAGCAAGGGGCAACACAATTGAGGTTCACATCAACATGGACGGCACCCTCTACGCACATGATCGATCGATCGCCGTTGAGGAACTGACCAAACTGGCTGTTCATGAAAACACGAAACGTCCCGTCCTTATCAGGCTGAGCTGGGACCCCAAGTTGACAGACGACAGAATCGAGTCCGCTGTCCAGGCACTGGTTCGCGCCGGGATTGACCGGTCCTCCATCGAAATGAATCGGCCCGAGCCAGATCCATAGGGCAACCGCGAACCGGAATAGTCGGCGGGAGTTGAGGTTCCCGCCCGCCTCGACCATAATGCCTACCCCATGGACGTAACCGAAGTCGACACAGGGACTCGATCGGCGGCTCCGACACCCTGCACCGGTGATCGGGAAGCCATCCTCGCCCGTGGTCGGGCCGTGCTCAAGGCCGAGGCGCGGGCCATCGGCGGCGCCGAGCAACGGCTTGGCGGGGCATTTGTCGATGCCGTGCAGGCGATCTTGCACTGCCGGGGACGTGTCTGCGTGACCGGCGTCGGCAAGGCGGGGTTGATCGGGCACAAAATCCAGGCGACCCTCGCCAGCACCGGTACGCTCGCCTACGACCTACACCCTGTGGAAGCCCTCCACGGCGATTTGGGCATGACCCACCCCGAGGACGTTGTGATCGCCCTCAGCAAGAGCGGGAGCTCCGAGTTGGTGGAGCTTTTGCCGCGTCTAAAAGCGTTGGGCTGTGTGATCATCCTACTGACAGCACAACCCGATTCGGCGGCCGCCGCCCACGCTGACCACTTGTTGGATATCGGGCAAACACCGGAAGCGTGTCCGTTGGGTCTGGCGCCAAGCTCGTCAACCACTGCGATGCTGGCATTGGGCGATGCTCTAGCATTGGCGGTGATGGAGCTCAAGGCCGTCCAGCCCGAGCAATATGCCAGCTACCACCCCGGTGGAGCCCTGGGAAGGTTGCTGATGAAGACGCGTGAGGTCATGCGCACCAGTGCCAACTGTCCACAAGTACCCTTGACAGCCACGCTTAAAGCCTGTCACGCGGCGATTCTCGGCGCCCCGCTGCGGGCGGGTGCAGCCTGTGTGGTCGACGACACCGGGAAGCTCGCGGGCATCATCACCCACGGCGATTTCTTCCGCCTTCTCGGGTCGCCTGGACCCATTAGCGACAAAGTTGTGTCAGAGGTGATGACCCGATCGCCGAAGTGCATCGGGCTCGATGATCGCGTGACAGACGCCCTGCGCCTGATGCACAAACACGCCATCGACGAGCTTCCCGTGGTGGACAACGACCATCGGCTGGTTGGGCTCATCGACATTCAGGATCTGCTCGCCAAGGGATTCACCGTATGTGACGAAGGTTGAGCCCACCGGGTCCTCATGCGACTTTCCATCGTCATCCCTGTTTTCAACGAGGCAGACACGATCGAAGAGATCCTCGCCCGGGTCCTCGCTGTCGATGTCGGCATGGAAAGACAGATCGTCATTGTGGATGACGGATCATCGGACGGAACCCGAGATGTGTATCCGAAGCTCAAGGAGTGCTGGCCCGACGAGGATATCACGATCAAGCTCCAGGCCGTCAACAAGGGGAAAGGCGCCGCGGTTCGCGAGGCCTTCAAACTGGTAACCGGTGACGTCGTCCTGATTCAGGACGCGGACCTGGAATACAACCCCGAGGATTATCCCTACCTGCTCAAACCGATTCTCGAAGACCGGGCCGATGTGGTATATGGGTCGCGCTTTCGTGGTGGGGCAGCCCACCGCGTGGATCGGTTCTGGCACACAGTCGGCAACAGGTTCGTCACGCTCTTGTCCAACATGTTCACTGATCTGAATCTGACCGACATGGAGACCTGTTACAAGGTGTTCCGAAGGGAGGTCATCAGGGGGATCCGGTTTAGGTCCAACAGTTTCGATTTTGAGCCGGAGTTCACCGCCAAGGTCGCCAGGGCGAACAGGGGCGGGAAGCGATGGCGGGTGTATGAGGTCGGGATCAGCTATGCGGGCCGCGGACGCGGCGAAGGAAAGAAAATCAGTTGGCTTGACGGCTTCCCAGCCCTGTGGGCAATCATCAAGTACCGTTTCTTCAACTGAGCAAGAAGCTCCTTCTTGACGCCGTGCGATGTACCGCGACTTTGCGTGGACACACTCTGACACTCTACGGCATGTTGCCGTTGTCCGATAAGCGGGATAGAATTGGTTGGGAGTGGGAAAGGCCACTCGTACAGGGGACGTAGCTAATCCATGAACGACTGGTTCGAGGCCGAGCAGCGTGTCGAGCGAGCCCAACAGCTCTCCGAGTCCATGCGCTGGGAGGAAGCGTTGGCCGAGCTTGACGTTGCCCTGTCAATCAACCCAAACAACGCCACCTGGAATGCGCAGCGCGGCTACATCTTGGAAGAGCTCGAACGCTGGGACGAAGCCGCCAGCGCCTACCAGACCGCGCTCGAGCTGGAACCGGGTGATCGGGAAGTGACGGCAGCGCTCGGAGGAGCCCTCTGTCGCCTGGGCCGTTTCAGCCAAGCCCTGGAGGCTTTCGAGGAACTTGCCAGGCATTACCCGGACTTCGAACCAGCCTATTGCAACCGAATCGGTATCTACGCGGAGCTGGGACGGCATGAGCAGGCCGAGCAAATGTTCTACACTGCCCAGGAGCTCAACGACGCCTGCCCGCACTGTTTCTTCCATATGGGTACCTCGCTCGCGTCACGAGGCGAAATTGAACGTGCCCTGTATTGCTGGCGTCGGGTCCTTGAACTGGAACCGGACTACATCGGTGTCAACCGGCGGATCGCCGAGGCATACCGGGCCAAAGGCGAGCTTGAAGCGGCCAGGCAGTACTACGTACGCGAGATCCGCGACGATCCGGGGAACACCGACGTCATTTTTGAGTTGGCTGAGTTGCTGCTCGAATCGAAGAAGGTAGCTGCCGCAACGGCCAAGCTCGCGCTGATCTTGGAGCTGGAGCCCGAACACATCGAGGCACGGTTTGCGCTGGGCAAGATCTGGTTATCCCGCGGACAACCGGGTCGGGCACTCACTTGCTTCCAAACGGTCCAAACGTTCACCGAGGCGAGCGCGACCTTCACTGACTTCGACTTGGCAATCGGGGAGGCGCTCTTACGGTTGGGCCGGTTTGCCGAGGCAGAGCCGCACCTGAAAGCGGCGGCGAGCGACAACCCGGCGGACGTACCGGCTTTGATGCTGCTGGGTGATTGCCTGGTGGCCCTGAAGCAAGTACCGAGCGCCATCGACGTGTTTCGCCGGGTACTCGCCGAGGGCGCAGATGATTTCGTCGCGCATTACAAGCTCGGGAGCTGCCTTTGCGTGCTCAAGCAGTATGATGCCGGTCTCAGGCACTTGACGGACGCGATCCAGGCCCAACCTGACTTCGAGCCCGCCTTACAGGCTGCCGCCATCACCTGCGTGCGCCTGGGTAGGTGGCGCGATGCCCGTTCCCTTCTCCGCAGGGCAGTGCGGCTCAACCCGGATGACGCGGAGATGGTCCGACTCAGCAAGCGTTTGTGGCTTTACCGGGTAAGCCGCCGCTGGCGGAGTCTGGTTGCCACAATTGGCAGGATTACCGGTCGCAGTTAGCCCATTCGGCCCAGATCACCAAACTTGACTTGCAGGCGCAGACTTATGACTCAGCAGTACGGAACGTTCATGCGAACAGGGGCCTGCGATCGTCCTGCCCGGAACTTCCCATGCAACCCGGACAGTTTACGTTAGTTATAATTCGGGGTGGTACTCACCGCGAGCGAGGGTTTGTACGATGCGCGTGGTGACGGTCTTTGGTGCCGCAGGCTTCGAGCCGCGACACGAACGCAGGTAATCCACTATGAAGTTATGGGACAGAATGGGCGACTTCTTTCGGATCCACAACCACTTTCCGAAGACGGCCCTCGTGATTGCCATGTTGGCGCCGTCCGCTACCTGGGCGGATGAACCGAAGACGCCCACCACGAACGAGGTCACCCAGGAGCTCCGGACCGGTAAGCGGCCAGCCACCGTGACGATCGAAATGATCATGGAGCAGGCCGTGCGCAACATCGCCATCCGCTACAACCTCAGTGACGATCAGACCGAGATCACGCGAAAGATGATGAAGGACGGGGTCTATCGCTTCCTGGAAGAGCACGAGCAGGAAGTCTGGCCTATCATCCGTGACTTGCTCGCGTCACAGCTCAGACCACCGGAGAATATCGAGGACGTCAAGCGCATCGGGAAAGCGGCCAAACCGCTCGCCCGGGCCGCCGAGAAGGCCATCTACGAGGCAAACGACATATGGCGTGAGATCCTGACACCCGAGCAGAAGAGAATGCACGACTTCGATATGTCCGAGATGAAGCGGACATTCAATGAAATCGACCGCAGGCTCGGCGAATGGCAGGAAGGAAGCCCCAAAGAGAAGACGATCTTGCCGACGCAAGCCAATCTGGATGATGGGCCCAGGCGCCCGCAGAAACCAGAAGGACCCGAGGTGGAAATCTTCGATCCAAAAACAATCTTTGAAAAGCTCGTCGAGCAGTTCATCAAAGACTATGAGCTAGACGAGGGTCAGGTCACGGCTGCCCGCTCCATTCTCGAGGAGTTCAAGGTCAAAGCCGACGACTATCGCAACGCCAAGAAACAGGAATTCACGGAGATTGCAGCAAAGCAACAGCAGGCCCTCGACAACCACGATCTCAAGGGCGTCAAGCAGGCTGCGGCAGAACATAAGAAACTGCTCCAACCCGTCTATCTGCTGTGCTCACAGATGGACGACAGGTTGAAAGGTCTGCTCACAACCGCGCAGATTCAGCAATACGCCGAGAAAAGCAAGACCCATGGGCAGCCACCGGCAAAGACGCGCACCGCCTCTGCCACCAAGGCAAAGCACACATCAGTCAAGGAAACTGTCGCTCCTGAGAATCCCAACACCGAAGACCAGCCCAAGACCACTGACAAGACGCCCGACACGGCGGGCAAGCCCGAAAGTCAGAGCGACAGGTAGCGACACCCGCGGCGCGCACATTTCGAACGTTTCTTGCAGCGGTGGTGGAATCAACGCAAATTCGCTTCATCCCATATGTAGGCGGACGTACCCCGACCGCTGACATCACCTGACACCAATCCCACGAATAAACGCGGACGGCAGATACCAGCGGGGAATGTATGTAGCCGCCCCCTTTTGCCACTGGAAGGTTGAGGAAGGTCTAACTCGAATGAAGAACCTCCTGCGATCCCTCCGTATCAAGGAGTGTAGCTGAAGCAAAATCTACAGTCGCGCTGAGCACGTACACGGCTGGAAGCTGGTATCGGAGACCCAGGAGTACAATTCACGAACGGAATGCGCCCCGGTCGCGCCGATCCACCGAAACGCGCTCGATAACGGGCCGTTATCGGCATGTTGATCGTTTCGCCGGTTTGCCCACTCGCCATGCGAATCCTAACATTTTTACGGGGGCCCAGGGTGGTCCTGGGATGGGCGATCGGACTGCTCCGGGGCAGCCGCCGGGGGCAATTGTCGTCGGCCAGCAACAGATACGGGGTGCCAGATGGTATCGATTAGCGATGACCACCCGCTTAGACGTCTGTTTACCGGGCTTGTCGAACACGCGTTCTGCGCCGAGGTCGGCATGTGCGACCCGGGTCTGACCGACTATCTGGTGGACCTGTTGGTTGACTTCACACACGTCGATCGGCTCAACGCGATTCGCAACTCATCAGGCAAACGGCTTGAGCAAGTGGCGGCGATGCTGGCCGTCCTATCGGACGAACAACCAGAGAGCGAGATCGATCGCGACCGGATGATCTATCGGAGCATCGGCGACTACACCCTGTTCTGGGCCGGGGTCTACCCCGAGCAATTACAGCGAGCACGTCCTTCGCCCACGGATGTCTTGCTGGACTACGTCTCTCAGGGCAAACGCTCCTACGCGATTGTCTCGGAGCTGGCGGATGAAGGCGACGTCCCGCCCTCGTCGCTGTTTCGCCATCTTAGTGAGGATTTTGAGTCCTGTCTTTTCGGCTTGGGGCTCGTCCGCCGCGGGTGGGAAGAGGGACAGCAGCACCAGGACGAGCTGCCCGGACAACTCCTCTATTAGGCCGCAACGCGGCCTTCTTCCACGGTCTGGCAAATTGACGGGCGTGGGCTTTTCGCAAAGTAGTCGGGTTCTTCGGCCGATGTTGACTTGCCGCACCGATTCGCTAGATTGCGGTTCGCTCATGACGTGTCTACGCCGAGCGACATTCCCCGATAGCTCAATTGGCAGAGCGAGCGGCTGTTAACCGCTAGGTTGTAGGTTCGAGTCCTACTCGGGGAGTGCTTCGACTCGCTTCGCTCGCTCAGCATTCGTTGGGCGAGCGGGGCTTGTTCGGTCAGTGTGGACTGCGACAGTCGGAGTCGAGCGAGTCGAGGCAGCCTGAGCGACGGAGCGGAGCGAAGGAGTCGAAGGCACATGCCCCCAAGCACCGAATGCGACCGCTCGTGGTGCGTTTACATTCTCCTGTGTCGCAATGGCGCCTACTACGTTGGCACCACCAACGATCTAAAGAAACGTATTGACGAGCACCTATCCGGTCGCGGCGGGCATTACACGAAAGCCAACCCACCTACACGACTCCTCTACACGGAAAGGTACGCGACGCGCTGTGCCGCCGAGAAGCGTGAACGGCGACTCAAGGGCTGGACACGGCGCAAGAAAGAGGCACTCATGGCTGGTGACCTGAAAAAACTGAAAAGGCTTTGAGCTCCGATCGTGCGGTTTTCGCTGGGCACTTTGACTCGCGGGCGGGGCTTCGCCCCCCCCAGGGCGGGATACCCGAACGACAATTCGTGTTCCAACCGCCCATAGGAGGGGTGTCGACGATCACCCTGGGCCGGAAAGCTACGGGAGAACCATCTCGGGTCTGGCGATGCGGCCATGTTGCGAATGCAAAGGGCGCGACACCGGAGGTGAAGCATGGCGGACAGTTTCGTTTTGGGGCGTCTTCGTCAGCCGCGGCTCAAAGGACGAGGCCGTCGCTCGCGATGTAGCGGATCGACGCTGGCCGGACCCGTACCATTATCATAGACGCATCCCACGACCCCTCCAAAGGGTCTATTCGCCGGTTCTGACGAACCTTGGCCCAAGTACTCGAGACGTCGCGCGACGCCGAAGGACAAACGTACCGGCCGTACCAACAAGTAGGGTCATTGTCGCGAGACCCCATTCTGATACTGCAGGAATATGCGCTTCCAGGAAGACCGCCTCGGCAATTCCACATTCGGAACACTCACAACAACCCCACTGTGCAGCGTGAGAAGTGGTTCAGAACCCGCCCAGGACGTCGTTGGGTGGATGGTCGCCTTGGCAGAGCAACGCCGGCACCGGCCAACCCGCTGACGGATTAATCGGCAGGTTCCTAGGTACAGTCCCGACGCACGTCGGGCCTCGAGCGTTGGGCGGGGAGATGGCAGTGTCACGATCCCGTCGAGACCGCTTGTGGGGTTTGACCCGCCTCTATTGCACCCGACTCGAGGCAGTGACGGCCCCCTCCACAAGAGATTTTGCTTGACACCCGTGGTCCGGATGGGTAGAAAATCGCCGGATCGTGGTGCGAGATCCTGACCCAATTCGCGTCAGAACAATTCAGGAAAGGATAGTACGATGAAGGGTATGACGAGAAAGCTCATCGCAGTCGTTGTGATCGGCATTCTTCTGGTCGGGGCATATTCCGCGTTTGCGCCCGACGCCGTTATTGCGAAACCGCCCGGCCCGCCGCTGCCGTGCGACCACTGTCCGGGGACCATCAAAAGTCCGCCGTGCATCTGTCACTTGATCGATTGCACGCCGGAAGATTGCGCCTACGTGTGCAATTGCTGGTAAGCCGGGCTTGATCTAACACGAGAAGCGGAAGATCCGGGGTTGCGTGATCGCGAGACCACGTAAGCTGTGTGAGATGTATGCGCCATCGGCCCGCGGGTGTGGCGATACAGCGGCCCCCGCGCTCTGAACGTGCGGGGGCCGCTCCCTAAAGCAAAGGAAACCCGCGGGAACGAATTCCCCAGTTACGGGCTACTTCTCAACGAGGCAGAATCCGACCGACTCTCTGTCGTACCAGCGATAGGCCCCGTCGACGATGGTTCGGTCCCAGACCTCCATCAGGATATTGAAACCGCAGGCGTCCATGCCCTCGGTGTCGAGTATCCAGGTCCCGGACTCCCCCAACGTCGACACGGTTGGATACGTCCTTAGCGCTGGGTCGACAGTAGCTCCGTGGGCGGGCGCGCTGGGCATCACCGAGAATTTAAGGGACCAAAAATGGTCGTCCGAAGCCGAGTATTTTCCATGGATGAAGTGGGCCACTTTGAACGTTCCGCAGTCTTCGGCCGGGGTCACGGGACCGGATTCCGTCGTCGAATAGCCGGTGATTTTGATCTCTGGAACAGGCAAAGCCTGATCCAGATACACCAGGACCGTCTGTCTCTTGGTCCCATCTGCGGCGCAGGTGGTTTCGGCCGCAGGGTAGGGTGTCCCGGAGAACCCCTGCTTGGCCTCGAGCATAATCTCCCAAAGACCGGTCTGCGCATTCGTAGTGCTCCAATAGGCCAAGACATTGCCGCTGACACGGCGCCATCCTGTGCCGGTTCCACTGGGGTCCTCACGGTAGATGTAGAAACCGTCGGACTGGATGTCCTGCTTGACCTTGCTTGCAGCAATGGGCCCCGTCCCGATCTGCTCGTAGGTCCAAATGTTGAACGAGTTGGCCAGCGGCTCCCAAGGTCCCCCGGCATCGACATCCCGTACGGAGACTCGATACCTGAAGGGATCGAGCGAGGCCCGATCAGGCGGATTGAGAATGAACCCCGCGATCTTGAGCGTCCGTCCGAAGGGCCGCTTGTTCATTATCGTTCGTCCCTGCGAACCAAGAATTCCGGATTGCTCAATGGCGCACGGCGCCACCCCTGCGACTGACTCGATGATCGCCGCGTGCCCCGTGGGGTCGATACCCTCGAGCCTCCACGGCGGAACGTGCACGAGGGTTTCCATCGAGTTGCCCCACTTCTGTTTGTAGAATGGTCCCATCGGAGGCGTGTTCCAGGATAGCACGGCCCGGACCTTTGCGATCTTCGGTCCTTTTTTGCATTCCTGATAGTGGGCACTCAGATTCACGGGCAGGTTCACGGAATACATCAGGCCTTCCGGCGGGATGTTCTTGATATCATGCGTGTTGACCGTTGCGACGCCGGCGGGCTCCCAGCCCCCACCTACACCCCAGTCGATCCAGAATCCGACGTACTCTGTGCTCCCCGGGTCACACAGATCTCCGCAATACCCGTACGGGAGCTTGACTTGGAGTACGCCGACGAGTGCTTCCATGGCCGGATCGAGACCAATGCATCCGAGCTCTTCGTACTTGGTGTCACCGACGGTAGCCGTGTAATCGTCGATCACTACCGGCCAATCGATGCCTGGCAAGTCGGGCAGATCGAAGGGCCACTCAATGGGTATCGGAGGTTCCGGCGGGCAAATGTCCGGTGGGAAATCGCCAACGCCCGGCGGGAGCATCATCAATGCTCCAGCAGGAGGGAGGGTAATCGCCTCCGTAATCTCCTTGTGCATATACCGGTGCGGTGGCACCTCGGTCTTTGCGTAGAGGGCGTGCAGCTCTCCGAGTCCGAGCGGGACGGGTTCTAGGAGGGGCACATCCGCCTTGAGGTCGAACATTCCCTTGTATTTGTCGGGAAGCTCGATATCGAGCTCCTTGACGAAGTCGATCATTGCGACTTTGCCTTTCCAGCCATCGATCTGGATGTTGGCGTCCTTCACATTACCCCACGGCGGGATGAAATCCGGTGTGTTCGGTGTCGGCGGGTCGTTCCACGAAAGAATGGCTCGGACTTTCGGAAGGTTCTCTATCTTGCACGGTTTGTTCTTCGGATCGATCCACAACGTAGCCGCATACTCCAACGGCTTAGGCCCGGGAACGTCGTACACGGCGAAACTGACCATGCCCTGGTCCTTCCAGGTCACACCGTCGTCGTAGGACAGGTAGAACCGTACGTACTCCAATGACCCGTCGGTGCAGATGTCGCCCGAGTAGCCGTACGTCTTGTTGACGTAAACCACGGCTTCGAGCATCTCGGAGTCTGGGTTAAACCCGACGCACTTGATCTCCTCATACTTCGTTTTGTACTTGAGAACCTTGACCGCCTTGAGCGGGTGGTCCTTCAACGTGCCAAAGTAGTTGGGGTTGGCCAACTTCAAGGCCCGGAAGTTGGCCCGCTCCGGTTCGACCTGCATTTTCTCATCGATGTCTTTGCCTGTGGGGGGCATGTGCTCTTGAGCCGCCGCCCATCCCGCGTAGGCGAGCATGACCAGTGCCACGCCCGTGCGTACTGCCAAAGTGTTACGCGATTTCCTTTTCATGTGTCTTGCCTCCTCGAATAGACTGACTTTGTGCGCTACCGACCATGACTCGATTCGACCTGCCAGGGTCGAGTCTTGTTTGCATACCCACGCATGTGCCGCGCCGCTGGCGAGTTGCTCGCCAACGCGCGGCAAGACTAAGAGAGTCCACTCGCGACCTTTGGGGGCGCTCGGGGCACAGGCAATACACTTCCTTGTCGACACGACTTGGCTTCTTGCACCTCGCTCCTAATGCGGTTGTAGAGGTATCAAGCCAAAAAACATGCCGCTGGTAGCAGCGGCCATCCAGCCCGTCTACTTCCAACAATGGAGCCGATCTGACGCCCATTGATAGAGAATGTGCAAGAAGCCGTCTGTTTTTTGTCAAATGGGACGGGGGCAGCCTGTCTGATCAGACCCGGTCGACGGAGTCCTGCTTGACTTACAGAAGTCCGCATGACCCCACTGGGGCAGTAAATCCTCCAATATCCCCAAGCTGCCGTTGTTGACAAAGGCGGAGCATGGTAGGGAGAATCCACGCGACATGCCCGAAGAGGATTCGCATAAGCTCGAAGCCCTGCGGCTTGTCGAGGACGAGCCCGTCCGTAGTCTTAAGTCGGATGAGCTGCAGCTCCTTCCCTATGCCCACATCGTGGCTGGGATAGCCGTCGGTCAACTGAGCGGGCGGATTGAGGGGGGCTTGCTCCGGATAAAGAGCCTCCCCCACCTCCTTCAACTCAAGAATCGCAGCTATCCCAATTTTCATCGGCACGGGTAGCAGATCTGTGGGTGCTCAAAT
>CAYOQG010000048.1:0-23927 GCA_964405925.1 uncultured Phycisphaeraceae bacterium
AGTACGTCCGGTGGTGTGGGAGGACGGGCGCCGCGAGGCGCCCTCCTACCCGATTGGGCGCAGCGGACCCGAGACGCCCTGAGACGTCACTCCGGTCTGCGGGTCGCATCTTTTCGGGCGGTCCGGTACCGCGGCGTGGGGGTGGTCGGGAGCAGGGAAGGCCACTAGAATGTGGTTGGAAACAACGTGGGGTCTAAAGGGGACGTAGGGCGGTGCCCCGAGTGGGCTAGAGGGCCCGCTTGCGTCAGAGTCCAGATCCAAGGGGACGCTCTCTTCTCGCAACGGGGATTTACGGCTGGATGGTGCGTACCTGGCACTGGGCAACAGGGGCGATGGCCGCGGCAACGTTCCTGTTGTGATACCCTGGTTTGTGCGGTCGAGGTAAAGGGGGATGCGATGCGCGGGCAGCGAAAAGGGGTGGAGGGCGTGAGGTTTCTGGTTGTGTGTTTGGCTGTGGTCGGGCAATCTGCAGCGATGGCCGATGTCAACCTGGAGTGGCGAGCGTCACCACCGTTTGTCTTCGTCGGCGAAACGATCGCCGTTGGTCTGTACATCGCTTCGGACAACGATGGCGAGGAGCCTGTTCTCGGTCTGGATGCCATTCTGAGCTGGGATGCCATTGTGTTGTCACTTTCGGAGAGGATCGACAACAGTCCGTACACTTGGCTGTTGAACACGTTCGGGGACGATCGGCAATTGTACTTTCTTAACGCCGACTGCGGTGTGGACCTGTATTGTAGTCCTTTTACGTACTTTCCGTTCAATGACGGGGATGCGCTTTATACGGCAGGTGCGGCTCCAACACCGGCGGGGGCAACGCCCTCGGGTCTGCTGGTCGCCACGTTTGTCTTCAGCGGAGAAGGGCCGAGTGTTGGCTCTGTGCTGGGTTTTTATGCCATTGCGGGGAAGAACCCCGATTGTCCTGACTGCCAAGCGGAAACGAGGGTGCTCAGCGCGGATCCGCTCGGAGAGATCATCACGGGAGACTTGGGGTCCTTGGCCCTGTCGGTCGTTCCATGCGGGACACACGGGGACCTGGACGGAGACTGTCGGATCGGGCCACCTGACGCGAAGGCGTTTGTTTCCTGTATGACGGGACCTGGCTTAGATGGATTGAGCACGGATTGTGAGGCGGCGGATGTCGACGGCGATCTCGACGCAGATCTTCAGGACTTTGCCGTCATTCAGGATGCGTTTGCCGCGCCCTGAAACAGGACGATTCAGACGCGTCATTTGCTCGATGAGCCCCGCCGGCGCGGCTTGACCAGGGTATGTCGGGTGCGCTCCGTCCATGCTGGAGCAAGTCCCGGATTCCACGTTTTGCTTGAGTTAGAGTTGAAGATTGCCGTCTTCCCCCATGCGTCAGTCGAGCTTGTATGGGTCCGCGCGGGCTCCCGAGATCATCGGGATTGATTTCGACTGCGGTTCGAAATTGTCCACATCGGGACATCGTATCGGGCCTCGATCTGAGTCGCGAAATCGGGTAGGAGGGCGCCTCGCGGCGCCCGTCCTCCCACACCACCGGACGTACTCATCGTATCCGGCGGTTTCCTTCGATGTTGTACCCGCTCAGCACAACGCGTAAGCGGTCAAGGCTCGTGCTGGGGCCAACGCCGTGCACGCTTGCGACACCTCGCACGTGGAAGCTCCGGTTCCGCCGTCACCTCCGCCGCCGGGGCATGACGACACCGGCTTCTCAAACGAAAAGAGAAGCTGGTTATCGCCAACTTGCTGCCACTCCACGCCCATCGAGTCGCTCCCGACTGACTCCTTGCATCAAAGGATTCGGCCCTTCGTCCGACCCTGGCGGCTGAAGCCTATCTGTTGCTCCACCTTTCGGCCCTGGAGTGCCTCAATAGCCTCGCCGAGTTGTCGGCCTACTATGGCCTCTGCTGACTTCTCGCACGCCATCCCGGCATGTTGCCACCCCGGTAGTCCGGATCGTCCGGACAACGCACGAGACCTCCCAGGTTAAGTGATGCGTCCTTCCCTCGGGCCTCGCCGGATTTACCCACATGCGTGTCCGGATGACGATCGGGCCTCCCCGTCCAATGCCGGGTTACCCCACCATGCAGGCCTTGTATCCGATTCCTGTTCGTCGAATCCGCGTTTCACCTACGGCTTCCTTCGGATCCCGCCTCACGACGGGCACCCTTGCCCTCGGCTTGTGGTTCCGGTCATCACGGCCCACAGAGGACTTTCACCTCCAAGAGTCGCGCCATGCCTGGCGCACACAAAGAGCACGAGCAAGCGGTGGTCGCTTGCTCGTGTGAATGATTCTCGTCCGTTGGCCGGGAACCGGTTCTGTTACGGTGCTCCCGGCTCCGTGATCGCGATCGTGTCAGCGTCTTGTGCAAGAAGACCGGCTGTTGCGAATAGCTGAACGGTGATCTCAATCTCTTGACCGGCTGTCCCTTGGGTCACGAGGAGTTCAGTTGTGTCCTGGTTAATCGTCAATTCGACACCAGGTGGTAGCACACCACCGTCGGTTGCGAAATAGAGCAACTCGTAATCGTCAGTGATCTGAATGACGTACGTGTAATCCGATAGGGTGATGGCTTGACCAACGGTGACTGTATCCGGAAGGAGGAGTGTCACAGAGGCGACCTGTATCGGCACGGTCACGGAACCGGTCAGGGTACCGTATGGACACTGCTCCGGAATGGTCACCGTGAACCCGAGTTCCGTCGTGTTCTCGACTTCAGGTGCGAAAAATGTGGCGGTTCCCGTCCCGTCCTCCACTAACGTGACAGCCACCTCGTTCTCGGCATTGGGCTCCCAATCCGCCACCAGCAACCATTCTGCCGGAACGTTATCACCGAGGCTCAGCGTGACCGTTTCGCAGGCATCGGGTGGGTTACAACCCCTGGCGGCGCCGCTGCTCTTTGTGGGGACCTCCACCACGGTGATAGTAACGGTTGCGGAGTTGTCTGAGTACCCTGAACGCGAAGCGCTCGCCTTGAAGACGAATCCGAGAATGCCCTGGTCCGGCTCAACAGGTGCGATGAACGTCGCTGTCTTGTCGCCGTTGTCGGTGAAAGTGAAAGGGATTTCAGCGGGGTCGGGCCCGGAATCTACAGACCACACCACGGTTGCGTCAGTGGGATTGGTCGTTGCGGTGAGCGTGATCGTCTCACAGGGGAAGGCGTCCCCATTCCCATCAAGGATGGTGATCTGGACCGGGTCGGGTTCCTCACCTCCGCCGTTGCCGCCTTCGCAGGCATCGCCAATCCCGTCCCCGTCAGTGTCCGTCTGGCTGGGGTTGGACTCATCCGGGCAATTGTCGCACGCATCGCCATAGCCATCGCCGTCCTCATCACATTGCTTGCCGACGGCTTCATCCGCGTCAGTTGTGTCGCCGTCGCCATTGCAATCGGTCGCGACCGTATGTCGGGCGTTGGCCTTGTCGACGCAGTTGTCACACCCATCGCCGACGCCATCGTTGTCACGGTCGCACTGCTTGCCGATCGCTTCACCAGGATCGGCTGTGTCGCCGTCTTCGTTACAGTCGGTAGCGCTCGTATGCGCCGCATTGGCGAGGTTCGGGCAGTTGTCACAAGCGTTGCCGAGCCCGTCATTGTCGCTGTCGGTTTGGGCGGCGTTGGATGTCTCGGGGCAGTTGTCATCGTCGTCGATCACTCCGTCACCGTCTTGGTCGCCCTCGCAAGCATCGCCCACACCATCGGCATCAGCGTCCTCCTGGCCCGCGTTGGCATTGGCTGGGCAGTTGTCGCAAGCGTCGCCAACGTCGTCATCGTCACCGTCGGCCTGGGACGAGTTCGAGGTGCTGGGACAATTGTCGCAGGCGTTGCCCAGGCCGTCGCCGTCCGCGTCGGTTTGGGATGGGTTTGCGACATCCGGACAATTGTCACATAAGTCGCCGCGTCCATCTCCGTCCTCGTCGGCCTGGCTTGGGTTGGGGAGGGTCAGGCAGTTGTCGTTGGCGTCAACCACGCCGTCGCTGTCGCGGTCATTCTCGCACACATCGCCCACGCCGTTGCCGTTGTCGTCAATTTGGTCCGGGTTGGATATCCCCACGCAGTTATCGCAGGCGTCACCGACGTCGTCGTCATCAGTGTCAGTCTGGCTGGGATTCGGGGTGCTAGGGCAGTTGTCGCAGGCGTCGCCGACACCGTCGCCGTCAACATCCGTTTGACTGGCGTTGGGGATACTCATGCAGTTGTCACAAGCATCCCCGACGTTGTCGCCCTCGGCATCGGCCTGGTCGGGGTTGAACAGGTTCCTGCAGTTATCCGTGACGTTGCCGACACCATCGCCGTCGGCGTCCCCCTGCCCAGGGTTCGGATCATCTGGCGCGTTGTCGCACACGTTGCCGATGCCATCCTGGTCGGTATCGGCCTGGTCCTCGTTAACGACGGTTGGGCAGTTGTCGCACGCGTCGCCGACCCCGTCGGTGTCCGAATCGAGCTGATCCTGGTTTAGGTCCTCGGGGCAATTGTCCTCGCTGTCGACGATCCCGTCGCCGTCCGTATCCGTGACATCAGGGATGGCCCCGCCGCACCCGGAGCCCAGGTTGCCGCAACCGATCATCACGCATAGCGTCACCGACGCGAACAGTCCAAACAGACGGAAGCTCGCGCCACACAGACTCAGTCTACTCGTAGTCATACTTCACCTCGATGAATACGTACCCGACCCGAACGTCCCGGTGTCGGGAAGCCCAGTTGATCCACCCACGCCAGGGACTTCGACCAACTGATTCCTCTACTATAGAAAGCGTTTCGGCAGACGCAGGATCGGATCATCCCGATTGACACGCCGTTGCCGACAGCTTCGGGTCAGCCGAAATCCGTAAGCCCGGTATTTTGGGGTCGAGAAGGTGTCTTCGCAAGGGGCATAAGAACGGCTCGCGGGCGAACTGAGCTGTCTATCGTCCCGCAATCGGAGATTTATAGGACGATGCGGCTTGGTTGGAGCCGGCCAGTCGGCCGCGGTTTCTCGGATCAGCGTGACCTCGGGACTCGGCGGCCGGATGACAGCTGACCAGGGAAGGAGGACAGGAGGCGACGGTCCAGTGCCTCCTGTCCTTCCTCCCAAGCGGATGGTCGCTTGGCGATGCCTATTCCTGACGCTGTGTCAGCGGGAACATTTCGTGCGCGCCCTCGTGATTGGTCTTCTGCTTCTCGTAGTCGAAGGGAACGTAAGTTGGGCTCTCCTCGTTGTGGCATCGCGTACACGTGGCTTCTTCGATTTTCTTCACGCCTGCGGCGTACATTTCCTCGTCGGTGTAGGTTCTCTTGGATTTCTTGATTTCTTCGTGGAGGTTGATGAAGTTGCTTCCCGGGCCGTGGCATGATTCGCAGCCGACGCCCTCGAGCGCCGCAGACTCTTTGACAGCCTTTTCGTCACTGGGATCCGGCACGGCGTATCCGCCGGTCTTGCCAAAGCCAATAGTGTGGCATTTTAGGCAGTTCTCATCCTTGGTGTAGTCCTTGCCGGGATCGAGGTTGGCTTTCTGTTTCGCTTCACTGGCCTGGCCGGGTTTGAGCAATTCGAACGTGTTCGCCTTCTTGGTTTCCTTCCAGCTCTTGTACTGCTTCATGTGGCACTTCTTACATTTCTTGTTGCCGACGAAGTTGTGCTCCGGGTCGCCGTTGAGCGCCGGTATCAAGGTTGCGGCAGCAGTCACAGTGGCTTCCTCGCCGGCAACGGCGGGAGCGATCAGACCGACTTGCCAATACGTCAGACCAACGCCGAACAATGCGACCGCGAGAACGACAGTTAATCTAGTTTTCATGGTTGTATCCCTAATAATCCGCTTGGAAACAGCACAAATGCGAGGCCAAGCTGCCCCGCCTCGATGAGAATCATAACCCGTTCCGTTTCTTAACGCAACGGATACTTCGGGGTAAGAAAGCTCAGCGGGCGCAGCCGCTGGGGGGCCATGGGGAGGCCCGTAAGCTGCCTGCACGAGACGAATCACCGGTGTTCATTGCTGTCGGGAACGTGCATATTGGGTGCCGTCCGCCCTGCGAATTCGAGAGATTCTCCGGTGCCAGGATCGATCTGACCGGTACTGTGCGTGGCTGGGGCGGCACGACGTGTGGGCGAATGGGGCACACTGGCGGTCTCACGACGCTTGCCGCTGACGTTGAGTTCGTTCGGAACTCCGCAAATGTCCCGGCACCTCGTCCGTCCGGTTCTCGAACGGCATCCAGCGCAGCGGCGTCGGTGGCTCCGCGGATCTGGCCCGCCTACGCGGGCCCCTGTGACCGCCCACAAGGGCATTCGACTCGCCGACCAAGGGGAAAGGGGTGGAAGAAGCACTCGGATTCGTGCAAAGCTGTAAACGCCGCCCGACTTCGGTCGTCGCCTTGCCGAACGCAGGCGGTGCGCGGACAATCAAGCGAGTGGGCGATGGTTTTGGGGCCGCCGGGAACGCTGCGACGGGGATCGGGAGGGCGCGCCTGCAGGCCGCGAAACCCGACGAGTCGTTCCCGAACAGCGTGTGTCCATTCCTTCGGCTAGGATAGGAGAGGTAATACCGTGCAGAGACTCCAAGCAACGAGGTTTGTGCTTTGCAGCGTGGTGGCGTTCACGTCGGTCGTCGTGGTCGCCGGGGAGCCGGTGCGTGACCACGACATCGTGCCGGAGGACTACTTTACTATAGGCGTCATTACAAGCCTGGCGGTGTCCCCGGATGGCAACCATATCGCCTACACGGAGATGCGGTGGGAACCCCCGGAGGAGAGGCGCAACACGGACCTATGGGTTGTGGACACCAAGAGCGGGAACGTTCGCCGGCTGACCTTTGATCGGGCCGGTGACTCCTCGCCGCAATGGAGCCCAGATTCGCGCTACATCTACATCGGCAGTGGTCGGAAGCGGGCGGGGGAAGATAAACCACCCTATGACGGAAAGCGGCAAGTCTGGCGGATCTCGCCGGAGGGTGGGGAGCCTATGGCTGTCACACGTGTGAAAGACGGCGTCGGATTGTTCGAGCTATCCAAGGACGGCCGGACGCTTTACTACACGACGTCGGAAGAGGACGTGGAAGAGGAATGGGGGAAGCTGCGGAAAGAATACAAGGACTTAGAATACGGCCACGGTGTCACGAAGTTTTCACAGATCTGGAAGCTCGATGTTGTCAATTGGCGTGCGGAGAAGCTCGTCGAAGAGAAACGGGTGATCCGCGACATGGCGGTATCTGTCGACGAGCGCCGCATCGCTATGGTCACGACACCGGACGAGGAGTTGCTCACGAACGAGGGATGGTCACGTGTTGACGTTTACGATGCGCGAACGAAGAGGGTCGAGATCGTCACTCAGGATGGGTGGCGCAAGGATCACCCATCACCGTATGGATGGATCGACAGCGTAGACTTATCAGATGACGGCGAGGCGATCGCGCTGACCGTTTCGTTTGACGGATACCCGACCAGGCTTTACGTGATCGAATGGTCTGGTGACGAGGCCGTCCTGCGTGAGCTTCGTCGTCCCGAGGTTGTGACGGTTAGCGGTGGTTCCGCCCAGTGGCGGGGTGGGTCACGTGACCTGTGCTTCCTTGCGGAGGACCACGCACGCCAGCGGGTACACGTGATCTCCGAGGTTCGAGAGGGGCAGCAGGGGTCGTCACGGGTGCTGGCACCGGGTGATGTTGTCGTCACCGCGTTCGACCATTCACGCGGTGAGGGTCCACTGGCCGTCGTGATGTCGACGATCGAGCATCCACGGGATGTTTTTCTCGTAGACGGCTCGGGTGAGTATACGCGCTTGACAAGGGTCAATCCTCAGGTCGATACGTGGAAGTTGCCGCAGATCTCAATCGTGAGCTGGATTGGCGCCAACGGCGATCGGGTGGAGGGAATTCTGGAGCTGCCGCCGGGGTACCGGCCGGGAACACCGCTTCCGATGGTTGTCGAGCTTCATGGGGGACCGACGTCGGCGACGCTGTATCGCTTTCGCCTGTGGATTTATGGTCGGGCGCTGATGCCGGCAAAAGGGTACGCACTTCTGAGCCCGAACTACCGTGGGTCGACAGGGTATGGTGACAAGTTTTTGACAGACCTGATCGGCCGGGAGAACGATATCGAGGTCGAGGATATTCTGAAAGGTGTCGACGCGATGGTCGAGCGGGGCATCGCCGATCCCGATCGTCTGGCAGTGATGGGATGGAGTAACGGTGGTTTCTTGACCAACTGTGTGATCACGAAGACGGACCGGTTCAAGGCGGCCAGCTCCGGCGCGGGCGTGTTGGATATGGTGATGCAGTGGGGGACCGAGGACACGCCGGGGCACGTCGTAAACTATATGCAGGGGCTGCCATGGTCTGACGCGGAGGCGTATCGGGCCGGCTCACCGATCTACGACCTGAATAAAGTGCGCACGCCGACTTTGATCCACGTTGGGGGTAGTGACGAACGCGTGCCGGCGGCGAATGCGCGGGCCCTTTATCGAGCACTGCGGCACTACTTGGACGTTCCGACGGAACTCGTTGTTTATCCCGGTGAGGGACACGGTCTCACGACGTATAAGAATCGTAAGGCGAAGATGGAATGGGACCTGGCCTGGTTTGACCGCTACCTGCTTGGTGAGACGAAGACCGAGAAACCTGAGCCGGCAATGGATTGATCGCAACGTGTTATAGTCATTCCAGGAAATAGCAACGACTCGCCGGTAGGTGCCAAGGGTCCGTCGTCGGTCTATCCATTGTGTGGAGCGTCTCGCCGCTGGTTTTCGGACGCTCCGTGTTCGAGGTAAGGCCGGCCTGCGATTAAACACATCTGGCGCGCTGATTCAGTGATTGCGCGTTTGCTCTTCGGACCATGGTCGAAGCGTCGCGATTGTGACACTTTGTCCAGTATTGCGCTTGGGAACGCTTATCAGACATCCACGGCAGCCAAGTTGAGCCAAGGACTTGACCACACGGTTTGGCGGTCCAAGAATCGCACAAGAGGCAATACCGCCGGGCTACTCTGGGGGGAGAGTGGCGGTGCACGCCATACCAAAAAGGGGTAAGTGAATACAGGGTCGTGGTGAACGGTGCGCGTAGTATGCGCTGACCCGATGTGGGTCGCACGCGTTATCAGTTCTTCGGTAAGAGATACATCGGCTGTTCTGTATTGCGTATGTGTAGGAATCATATGGATTTTCGGTTTCTCGGGGTGGGAGAGAGTTGTAGTTTTCACATTGCCCGTTTGGACGTGTCGCGTTTTGGCAAGCGGCTGCGCTTGGGGGGAAAGGTGCGATGAAAGTACGTGGTTTGTTTTTTCTTGAGCGGAAGACGACGCGTTGGAAGGTTCTGAGCCTGGTACTGGTATCGTCACTGATGATGACTCCATGTTTTGTCGTCTCTGGATGTGGTTCAAACGATTTTCTGGGCCTGGAGGATGGGCAGCGTGACCTGCTGTTCAGCGCTGGGATGTTGGCCATTGCCCTTCTAGCGGACCGGCACCATGAACAGCAGTTCCACGATGATGACGGTTTGGCTGACGGTGGCGATGCCGAGCAAGCGCTGCCGGGAAAGGATGGGGTAAGTTGCTGGGATCTGGATGAGAATGGTATTGCCGATCCGGATGAGGATACCAACGCCGATGGCGACTTCAATGCCCTTGACTGTCAGGGTACTGACGGTCCGGCAGGTGCCGACGGTGTTAACTGCTGGGACCTTAATGGGAATGGCCTGGCTGAGCCCGGTGAAGACCTCAACCGCGACGGGCACTTCAACGCAGTCGATTGCCAAGGGGTCGATGCGGTCGGCAGTGTTGGGCGAGATGGATTGAATTGTTGGGACCTCAATGGTAATGGCCTGGCTGAGCCCGAGGAGGATTTCAACAACGATGGGTACTTCGACGCCATCGATTGTCGAGGTTTAAACGGCGCCGATGGGCGAGACGGCGGTTACGGTGCGAGCGGTGCTGATGGCAGTGACGGTGTGTCTTGTTGGGATCAGAATGGCAACGGGATTGCCGAACCGGAGGAAGACATCAACGAGGATGGCAACTTCGATGCCATGGATTGCCGGGGTGCGGATGGAACAGACGGGATGGCCGGGGCACCGGGCGCTGATGGGGCGAACGGTCTGTCATGTTGGGACCTCAACGGCAATGGTCTCGCGGATCCCGAGGAGGACGTTAACGAGGACGGCAACTTCGATGCGCTCGATTGTCAAGGTTCTGACGGTACCGATGGACCGGATGGCGCTCCGGGTGCTGATGGTCTCAACTGCTGGGACCTGAACGGGAACGGCCAGTTCGATCTTGAGGAAGATGTCAACGAGGACGGCTATTATAACGCGCTAGACTGCCAGGGTGCTGATGGGGTTGACGCAGTTGATGGTGCAGACGGAACACCGGGCACTGATGGCATCAACTGCTGGGATCTGAACGGCAATAAAGCAGCCGATCCAGAGGAGGATGTGAACGAGGACGGCAATGTAGACGTCCTCGACTGCAGCGGTGCTGACGGGGCAGACGGACAGGATGGCGCTGATGGGGTGGATGGCCTGCACTGTTGGGACCTGAATGGAAACGGGATCGGCGAACCCGAAGAGGATGTCAATGCGGACGGCGACTACAACGCGTTGGACTGCCAGGGTGTTGACGGCAATAACGGGGTCGATGGCCAGGATGGAACACCGGGCACTGAAGGCATCAACTGCTGGGATCTGAACGCGAATGGTGCAGCCGATCCAGAGGAGGATGTGAACGAGGACGGCAATGTAGACGTCCTCGACTGCAGTGGTGCTGACGGGGCAGACGGAACCGATGGTCGGGATGGAGCACCCGGGGCAGATGGGCAGGATGGCGCTGATGGGGTGGATGGCCTGCACTGTTGGGACCTAAACGGTGATGGTTTTGGTGAAGCGGAAGAGGACATCAATGAGGACGGCGATTACAACACATTGGATTGCTGGGGTGTTGACGGTGTCAACGGTGTCGACGGCGCTGATGGTCAGGCGGGGACTCCTGGTGCAGATGGACTTCCCTGCTGGGATCTAAACGGCGACGGGATCGGAGATCCGGATGAGGACATCGATGGCGATGGTTACTTCACTGCAGTGGACTGCCGCGGTCCGGCTGGAACAGATGGCCAGAATGGTGCGGATGGTCAAGATGGTGCTCCGGGGGCTGATGGTGCGGCCGGTACGCACTGTTGGGATCTTGACGGTGACGGCGTAGGTGAGGCTGAGGAGGACATCAACAACGATGGCAACTACGATGCCCTTGACTGTCGAGGAGCGGACGGTGTGGATGGGAAGGATGGTGCGCCGGGAGCCGATGGTGTGCACTGCTGGGACATCAATGCCGACGGCATGGGCGAAGCCAACGAGGACCGGAATGGTGATGGTAATTACGATGTCCTCGACTGCCGAGGTGTGGATGGCCAAAATGGTGCCGACGGAGCAGATGGTGCACATTGTTGGGACCTCAACGCCAACGGGATTGGTGATCCAGACGAGGATGCCAACGACGACGGCAACTTCAATGTCTTGGACTGCCAGGGCGCCGATGGACAGGATGGTGCCTCTGGTGCTGACGGTCGGGATGGGGCTGATGGTGAGGACGGGGTGCACTGTTGGGATGTCAATGCCGACGGCATCGGCGACCCAGAAGAGGATGTGAACGAGGATGGCTCGTTCAACGCCCTGGACTGCCGGGGAGTGGACGGACAAGACGGTGCACCTGGTGCTGACGGTGTTGATGGTGTCGACGGTGCTCCGGGGGCCGATGGGCAGGACGGTGCCGACGGTCTACACTGTTGGGATCTCAACGGGAACGGTCTCGCTGAGCCTGCAGAGGATATCAACGGTGACGGGGACTACGATGCACTTGATTGTCGCGGCGCTGACGGTATTGATGGACAAGACGGTGCGCCTGGTGTTGACGGCGTGAACGGTGTCGATGGCGCTCCTGGAGTCGATGGGCAAGATGGTGCAGACGGTGCCGACGGTCTACACTGTTGGGATCTCAACGGGAACGGTCTCGCTGAGCCTGAAGAAGACATCAACGGCGACGGCGAATACAACGCTCTCGACTGTCGCGGTGCCGACGGAGCGGATGGAACGGCAGGTGCCAATGGCCTGCACTGCTGGGATCTGGACGGCAACGGTTTCGCCGATCCTGAGGAAGACATCAATGGTGACGGTGTCTATGACGCCCTCGATTGCAGGGGGTTGGCTGATTCGGACGCTCAGGCGACTAAGCCCCTCTTTGATCTCTTCATCGAGGACTTTTTCACTGTCGGGCGAGGGTCGTATGGGTCCCTTCCCATCAACGGAGCAGTAGAGCCGAATCCTATCGAAGAGCCGGAATTGGGACCTACAAAGGTTATTGCCTTCCGCGCGATTATCCCACAAGCGTACACGGATCAGGGTTATGACGATCCAGCCATTGACCAGAATCAGGTGACCATGCGGTTGTTCTTCTGGCGAGAGGGGCCGATAGAGGATTGCTTCGTCATGCGATTGGATGCCTACCGGTCGCGTCATGGGACCGGCCTTGCACCGTATGGTCCCGAGCGCTACATCAAGCTGGATGATCCGGCATCTCCTGATCCTTGGGGAACAATGGTAGTGGTCGATCTGCCACTCAACAATGCGGATGGTGATCCAGTCGGTGGACTCGGGTGGCCGGGTGATCTGCGGGTGGGTGACTTCCTGGCGTTCGAGCTGAACGTGCCGGATGACTCTCTCATCGACGAGGAGGTTTCCTACACGCTGTTCGGTGTCGAGTTCTTTGAGAGCGTACCCGGTGACACGGTTGTGGAACACGCCAGCCTTTTTCACCACATCCAGGATGTCGATTGTCCTTTCGTGAGAGAGTGCACGCGCAATCAGGACTGCGATGATGGTGAGTTCTGTAATGGCCGGGAGACGTGCAGTCCGGAGGGGCTGTGTCAACCGGGCATTCCCGAGTGTGACGATGATGGTTGGATGTGTGACGAAGTGGATGACGAGTGCATCCCCTGTGATGCTGACCTTGGAGATCGCAAGACCGTTATTTGTCACATTCCCAATTGGAACTTCGACGAAGGCCACACCATTGTGGTCAGCACAATGGCAGTTCCAGCACATCTGGAGCACGGTGACTCGATCGGGCCGTGCCCGGGAGATTGTGTCGAGGAGCCGCCGACTGATAGCGCCGAGGGGGAAGGACAGTAGAACAAAGCGATAATGCGTTTCGCGAGGTGTACCGCGTCACACGTACGGATCGGATTCCGGTTCGACAAGTGTAGCGCCGCCCTCAGCAGGCGGCGCTTCTTTATTGTCCAGATTGAACCACCGAAGACGCAGGTCGTGGTTCGATCAGGATGCCCTGGCAGTCTCGACATATGTCGAAGACAGTGCACGGTTGGTCACGTATGTTGGGCGCGGGCCGCAGATGATACATCGGGTATGACTCGCTACTTGTCGGATGGCAGGCAATCCCCGAGCCAGGGCAGAGGCGTGCCATTCCATTCGAGAGCATAAGCATCGGCGCCGTTCAGCAGGTCGAGAACGCACAGCAAGTCGGCGGGTGTTATGGATCCGCTGTGGTCACAGTCGGCACTGTAGGACCCGTACGGCGGTGGGACCGCACCACTGAGAATATCGATCAACATGTTCACGTCTGCTGGGTCTGCCACCGGGTCAGCGTTCACGTTCGCCGGATGGGCGATGAAGATACCGGTGCTTGCGACACCGTCCATACTCATGTACGTGATCGTGGTCGCGGCCCCGGGGGTGATTGGCCGATCGAGTTGGATCGTGAATGTTCCGTCGCCGCTGTCTGTAATATCTTTGATGAGATTGGCCGTCGTAATGATCTCGGTCTCACACAGGGTCCAGCAATGCATGATATCGGCGCCGGGCGGTGCGGCAACGAGAATCGAGTCAATCCCTTCGAGGACCCCCGCATCGTGTGGAGGATGAGGTCTACGGGCGTCAACCGTTCCGTCCGGCGGGTCTAAGAAGGTTACCGGTCCGACAGCGCACTCCCAGAATGTGAACGAGAGCCGGAGGTTGCCAGCCGGTTGTCCGCCACGGTGGCCGCCCAGACGGATCTTGTAGCATCCGCCCTCTGCAATTTCGAAAGTTACGCAGGAGCTCGGTCCGCAATCACCGCCACAGATGTCGCTGAAAGCGATGACGTGTGCGTCATCGATCGGGCACGCGCACCCGTCGTAGACGATCAGTCCTGTGTTCGGTTGTTCATGCGGGTTCAGGATCGAATGATCACACGTCTCGATGGTCGCGCGTCCGTCTGTTGGGGCTACCCAGTCGTACCAGATGTCGTTTCGAAGGTTACCAAGGATGTCCTGGGGGTTGTAGCAGTCGTAGGTCGCGGGTGTGTACTCCTCACCGCCTGAGAGATCGAACGGGACAATGAGTGGCAAGGTGCCATTGCTCTTAAGCAGTGCGGCGTCAGCGCACATGTCATTGGGAATGGGCAGACCGGTCGTGCAGCCCTGCGTGATGTCCAGGCGATAGGTATCGCGGTTGTCCTCGTTCTTTGCGGCGACCATGACGTAATAAGCTTGCCCCGGGACGAGACGCGGGAGACAAACTCTCGAAAGGCCCAGCCGAGGACACGCCGGTACCGCATCGTCATTGCACGCAATGGGAATGAGTGTGTGGCAGGCGGTCTCTTCATCGAAGACGCAGTCTGACCCGTCAGCACAGTCCTGGGCAGAAAGGCCGCATAGCGTCCCATCGCTACAAATGCCGCGGTCCGGATCAGCCGGTTCGAACACCTGAAGGAGAGAATCCCTCCCGTGCGAGCTGTTGGTCCAGCACGTGTTTACGCCTACCGAGGAGAATTCATCCTGGGTATTGGCCGGCTCCGGGGCCACAAACTTGAACCACACCGTCCCGATCCCTTGGGCGTCCGGATCATCCGTATGACAGCAGAATCCGGGGTCGGATTCGGATTCCGTACCGTTCTGCACGTCCGCGAGGAGGTTTCCTGGGACGAGTATGCGTCGGGCGCCGTAGCCGATCTCTCCAGAGCATTCGTCGTTAGCAGGTGGCTCGGGGCAGAGTTCGATCGCTAGCTCTACGCAGAACCTGTCCCATTCGACGAGGCAGCAGAATAGGTCCACGGAACAAACGCGCCGGCAACATTCGGGGTCGGGGTGTTCGCAAGCCCCGTAGCCGCGCGCGGGACAGCGCTGTCCTGACAACCCACAGAACTGTCCCATCTGATAGTCTGGCGGATCATCGATTGGCGAAGACTGATAGCATTCCTTTTCCGTGAGATCGTAACATTCACAGTCTGGTGTGCAACAGGCTGCGGTGCCACACGATCGGATGAATGGTCCGTCACACTCGGCCCGCTGACACCAACCTACACCTTGGCAATCTTCATCCGTCTCGCACGGGTCTCCTGGGTGAGTGCCACCTACGCAGCTAAAGCCGGGGCAGTCGACTTGGCGGGTGCATGGTGCCCCATTGTTGTCACCACCGACGCAGACGCCTGCGCATTCGCCGCCGCGGACCCACAGTGACGGCACGTCACTGGTGGGGCAGTTCATCGCTGCGAGACCGTCCCGGCAGACCGAATCGCCGATGCAAGTTCCTCCTGTGCAGTCCGTCCAACTGGTGCAGGGTTGCCCGTCGTTGTCTCCACCGACGCAGGTATGGTTGTCGGTGAAGATCATATCGCAGCAGGCGCCCAGTGGGGGCCAGTCTGCACAATGGATAGTGACATCGGTGGCTGCGTAACGTCCGCCGTCAAGGGGTCTGGTTTGCCAGCGGGCGCCGTTGTGGATCCAAATCAGATCCTCATTACGTCCAAGGCTCGCAGGTCGATCCGTGATGATCGGACCGGTGACGGCGCTTGTGGTGTGGTATCCGACCCACAGATCGGGCTGAGTCAGCAGGATGGGGGGCTCGAAGTCCTTGCTGGCAATGACGACATCCGAGCCACCCGCGACGAAGAAGCGGGTTCCGGGGATGACGCCACCGTTGCTGGGATCCGCATCGTTGAGGCCTGTTCGCAGATCGATGGTGGTGACGCCGTCTCCTCTGACCGCGACCTCCATGCGGGTCATCCAACACTGCGGGACCTCCAGCGAGACATCGTCGGCGAAGCGGATGCCGCCACCTGGGGTGTATGACCAGCCGTTGTGGTTGCTGCTCTTGTAGTTCGGAAAGGCTTCCGTTGGAAGATCGGACTCGGGATCAGCGCATGCACCGTGTGTGTAGACTTCCAGGAAGAAGCTGGCGTGTTTTCCGTAATAGTCGTACTTGGTCTGCGGCTTGAAACCACCGAGGTTGGCTGTGCAGGCGAATCCCGGAAAGTCCAAGAGGTCAGCGGAGAAGCCCTTCGTTGCCGGCGCGCCGACGGCTACGGCACAATGCAACCGGCTGAACCTGAGTCCGACCCAGACGTTGCTTGATGGTAATATCGTACCCTCAGCGGCATCGCACACGACAATGTGTGCCCCGTCGTCGGGTAAGTCCTTGTGGCACTCGGTCCCCGGGATCGGTGTCACACCTAGGACACCAGGGCAGGCAGTGTACAAGGCCGCATCGACGCTATATGGCCCCTCGGCCGACCCATCGGTGTTTCCGTTGACCTTCAAGACGTAGCGATCGAGCTCACAGCCGGCGAGCGCTGCGAGAGCGGCGTCGTCACCGATCTGGATATGGGGGTTGTTACCCGGTGGTTGCCACCACCCCGGGCTCAACGAGTTGCAGTAGACCGCACCCGGATCAGCTCGACAGGCTGCGTCCGGGTCAGTGGCACCAGCGACGCCTCCCTGACGCTTCATCTCGCGTGCCATCGGGTAGAACGTACCCATTGGTTCGCCGGTGTCCGAGAAAAGCGGCGTCCCCTGGATCGGTTTGCCGGCCCGGATGTTGGAACCGATTGCGACGTTCGAGATGGGTCTAGGTTCGGGTCGTCCTCGTTCCGCGACCACCGCGACAACGAACAGAGCACCAGTTGTGATCAAACCGCCACCGACCTGTAAAGCTCGACAATACATCGTACGACTCCTTTGCTGCATGAGATGGGCATCTCGGCAAACCCTTAACGCCTGCGTCTAATAGCAGCTCGGGTGGCGTGCGACTGTTTCTGGTGGTCAAGCTCAGACTGGTTTTGCGATGGTTGTGCGGTCCCGCGATTACGTCCAAGGCTCCGCATCCGCTGGACGACGAACTCTGTGCCTCTCTACGAGGCGAACCGGGCCAACTCAGCTAGGCTGCAGAACACCAGTCCCTAAATGATACGCGACACGTGAGCGTATTTCAAGCTGGGACGGATTCCCGTGACCTCCGGCCCTGGAGTCTGCCAGGTTTTACTGCCGAAGCGGCGTTTCGGAGCGGTTAGCACGGTGAACCGAAGAAATGGGCGATCATGGGCCTGTCTGCGGGGCTGTCCCGGCAATGGTCACAAGGGCCACACCAGTCATGGTAGGTCCTCAGTTTCATCAACTACTTGCCGAGCGATACCAGCGGAGGGCCAAGCGAAGCACGATTGCGGAAACCCCGAGGAGCACCAGCCCTGAAACCAGCACATAGCAAACCATGAATGGCTCGAACGTGCGGATCATCACGTTGGCAGGAAGATTCGCAACCATCAGCACCGGAACAACAAACACAAGAGCGAACCACAACACGCCACCGGCAAACTGCTGGTAGATTTCCGCCGGATAGCGTGCCAGACTTACGGCGTAGAACCAGAGCATGTCGACACCGGTCTGACGGATCAGCCAAACGCTCGTGGTCGCGAACATGAACAGTAGCGAATAAAGAATGAGCACGCCTCCAGCGATGAGCAAGATGAAGAGGCCAATCTCCATTGGGCTGACGCTCTTTCCTTGTCGAATCAAAGCATAAGCGCAAATGGCAGCGGCGACCGGCACGTTTGCAAGCGGTGAGAGGTCAAGGCGCTCGAAGCTCAGCAAGAACTGCGCACTTGCCGGCCGAACGAGCACGAAATCGAGATCGCCCGATCGTACGAGCTGACTGATACGCCAGCAGTTACCGAAGAACAACGCTTCGAACAAGCTGGTGACGAGCATGTGCGTTCCGGCGAGAAACAAGTATTGATGTTCGGTCCAGCCCTGCACATTCGACGTCTTCGAGAAGATCACGTTGATGAAAACGAGCAGGAGAACAACCCACATGAGCTCACTTGCGGTGTTTACGAGGAAGTGTCCTCGGAAGGTCATCTCACGGATGAGACTGTTCTTCCAGAAACGCAATAGAATGCTGCCATAACGGGCGCGCATCCGGTCACCCTCCAAAGGCGGCGTATCGCCGCAGGCCGCGCGACCACGCAAAACGGGCCACCTCAAGCAGCACGAGGAGCCAGATGCTCTGGACAACAATGATCCGGATGATCTCGCCGTGCTCCAATCGCTGCAGCAAGATCAGTGTGGGATAGTAAGTCTCATACGCAAATGGCAGCCAAGTCACAACGCGCTGCAAGGAATCCGGCAGCAAGCTCAACGGAAACATGTGGCCGCTCAAGAAGTATTGCGCTGTCATAAACACGTGGATAAAGCTAGTCACCTCCAGAAACCAGAAGCCGAGCAGCCCGATCAGAGCGTTAATGGCAAAACCGAGCAAAAAAGCGAGCACCAGACTTACAACGCATAGACCGAGGGCTTCAACATTCGTCCATCCCGGTAGATAGTTGCGGCACAGGAAAAAGACCAGAGCATACGGTATTGCAGCCATCACAAAATAGACCATCTTGTGAGCGCTGCGCAGTGACAGATTGTAGGCGAGGTAGTCGATGGGCTGGAGTAGGTATTTCCGCAGACCGCCATCGCGAATATCGATGGCGATGTCCGTGGCCAGACGCGGCATCGAGCCAAATGCCCTGACGATCATCACGAACAGGTAGTAGGAGACCATCTGACTGTAGGCAAGACCGCCGACCTCCGTTCGATTTGCTCCGTCATAGATGGCTCTCCATAGTAGAATGGTCGTGATAATCGGAATGAAGCGCAGGAACGTAGCAATGAAGAAATCCGTTCGATAGACGAGGCGTTCGGACAGGGCGACTTGAAATACAACCCAGTACTTACGCACGGTGTGTTTCCTTAGTTGCGGAGGAGGGGCCATCTTGGATGGAGCTTTCCTGGTACATGCGGCCGATGATATCCTCGATCGGCGGATCCTCGACACTGAAATCGCTGATCTCGAAATGGGTGAGCAAGCGACTGGTCTTCTGGGCAACCGTCTCTCGTGGCACGCGCAGCGTGATCTTTGGCGGATCAAGCTTCAGCACTTCACCAAGATCATCGAAATGATCCGGGAATTGGCCATCATGGAATCGCAATGTGACAATCTTATGTGTGGCATAGCGGTTTACAATGTCTGCCAGAGGTCCATCGTGGACGAGTCTGCCATGATTGATCATCATTACCCGATCACATAGGGCCTCAATGTCCTGCATATAGTGGCTGGTGAGAAGAATGGTGACCTTCTTCGTACGGTTGTATTCCCGCAGGCAGCGGCGGATGCTTGCCTGGGCGACGACATCAAGTCCGATCGTCGGTTCATCAAGAAACAGAATCCGCGGTGAGTGAAGGAGAGCGGCGATGAGCTCCATCTTCATCCGCTCACCCAGGCTGAGCTCGCGAACGGGCTGATGAAGCAGCCCGGTGACATCCAGCAGCTCTGTCAACTCGCCCTGCACTTGCTTGAACTGCTCATCCTCTATGGAATAGATCTCCTTATGCAGTTGGAAAGATTCTGCGGCGGGCAAGTCCCACCAGAGCTGATTCTTCTGGCCCATCAGCAGGGCAAATTGCCGACGGTACGTGTTCTTGCGTGCCCATGGAATGAAGTCTAGGACGCGCACTTCACCTTCAGTCGGGTAGATCAGACCGCTCAGCACCTTGAGGGTCGTGGTCTTGCCGGCTCCGTTGGGACCGAGGAATCCGACCATCTCGCCCGGCTCGATCTCGAAGCTGATCCCATCGACGGCATGAACGTGCTTGTACTTCCGTCGAAACAGTGACTTGACCGAGGCAGCCAGTCCTTCGGGCTTTTGGTGGACTCTGTACACCTTCTTGAGATGGCGGACGGTAATCGCGGCCATGAAGATATCGTAGCAATCGGGATGGTCTTGGGAAGAGGGCCCCGAGCCCTCAGGCTGCGCAAACGCGAACGGGGTCGCCAGCGGAAACGAAGGCCAACACGCCGGGGTCGCCTTCGATCTCGCCGACCACGTTGACCGGGCTGTAGGGTGTCTGACCGAAGAACAGGCACAACGCTTTTCCCGGGGGCCAGTAGGCCACCGCGCCCGGTGGCACGTCAGCCTGGGCGTTCTCTTCGTCGGCTTGAACCGGGGCGGAGAAATAGACCTCCTCGCCCCACATCTGCGCCTTAGACTCAAAGGGAAGCACGTCCAGCAGCAAGCGGGTGGTGTTCGACTCGTTCAACGTTGCTGTTACGGAAAGGTCACCAACTGTAATTCGTATTCGTGTCATAATTATGGCACCTAGCTTTCAGTGTTGACGAGCAGATCTGGTGATAGGACCCAGAGAATCGCCCATGCGTCGTCCTCCAAACGGACAAGACAGACCGTCGTCACAGGTTGGAACAATACGAGCGGCGTGGTCTCGTGGCCCACAACGAGCTGCGACACAAGCTTGCCCACGAAGGGCAAGTGGCTGACGATCATGGTATCCTCGGTCCACTCGTCGATGACTTTGACGAGAGGTGCCACCGGATCGTGCGGTTTGAGACCTTCCATCCCCTTGAGTTGCCCGATGTGGCCAACGGATCTTACCAGCATCTCCGCCGTTTGTTCCGCTCGGCTTTTGCCGCTGTGCAAAACTCGCCGGACCCGAATCCCGGACCGGCCGAGGAACCTCGCCACTCGTTGAACAGCCGCCCATCCCTCATCGCTGAGCGGACGAGCGGGGTCGACCTCTTCTGAAACGGCATCGCCATGTCGTACAACATACAATCTCATCTGTGTCGGTCCTTTATACCGTCAATACGATGGCACTTCCACTGCTGTAATCCAATGATCGCATGATACCCCCGACGGGTCTGCCAGCATCCTGTGTGAGGGAGCATATACGAGGCGGTGCTGATCCAACAGTCCCGATGATTGGTGTTCGCTGCCCGAAGGACGATCTGCCCTTTGGGGGCACGCTAACCGCGTAGACCGCAACGAGGAATGTCCGTTTTTGCTTGACGGACAGTTGGTTCGTTTGATATCATGGCTATCTGGACAGAGATCGTTGGACGCCCGTTTGACTGCATCTGGCTGTGATTCGCTGGCGGAATACCCGGAGCGCGGTGATCCGCCGCTTTATGCGCAGAGCCGACTGTCAGAAACCGGGCTGTTTGCTCGGTGGCCCGGCGTTCGGCGACTCACGTACCGGAGGGGTGCCGTGTGCACCGAGTCTTGGCGTATTCCCGTCCTATGTTTCGACGAACTTGCCGTTCGGAGGCTGCGTTATGACGTCACACTTTTACTTTAGCCGCTCGGTGAAGGTGATCCTGGCAGCGTGTTTGCTCTTCCTGGTACTGGCGATCTGCCCCTCACGTGCCAAAGCCGGCGAGCGGGTCTTTTTGGTCATGCTGGCGAACTCGCCCAAGCAGTACCCGGGACCTGACCGAGACCCGCTCGGCCAGCCGACCGGAGGGTTGATCAACCGACAACTCATCCACCAACAGTACTTCGACACCTGGAACCCGGACATCGGGTCGTTCGCCGAGTATTGGGAGGAGATCAGCTATGGTGACGTGACCATTACCGGGACCACGACCGATTGGATCAATTTGCAGTGGGCAATCCAACCGCCCCTCGTCGATCCAAACCGCGACGATCCTTTGACGGGTCCACCGGTCGGCGATGACATGACCGACCCGCTGCTGCGGAATTCGCCGGTCAACTTCTATGATTTGAACGACAGCGGCGCCTATGAGTACGGTGCGGGCGAGCGTTTTGACAGCGCCTTCGCCGCCACAATCGTCGACCGCGATGGTGATCCCTACGGCATGGACAACGGCCCGGCGCAAGTCGGTCCGGGAAGCATGCACCACACCGAGGCCCCGTTCTTTTCGCCAGTCTGGAAGCCGGGTGAGCGGTTCGTAGACATGGACGAAGATGGCCGGTGGGACGGACTCGACGAGGCCAACAACAGCATGGACTGGGATGGGGACGGTTTGCCGGATCTGCTCGGCCCTTGGGTCGATCTGAATGGTAATGGATATCCGGAGAACCCCAATGACTGCCTCTACCTTCGAGATGGCGATAACGACGGCAACCCGGATTGCTGCCCTGATGGTCCAGGTACATTCGGCTGCGAAGCGTACGACCCTGATGCCGCCGGCGAACCGGGATACGAGGACCCCTGCCCACCAACCACGTGGACTGGTCCTAACGGCGAGATCAGTGACTGTAACGGCAACCTGATTCCCGACGCTTGTGACATTAGCTGCACTACTACTGTGTGCCGACGTTCGGGTTGGCTCGACAGCCCGCTCTTCGTCGATACCGGTTTGCCGTGCCTTAGCAATGCCGATTGCGACACGGAGCGGGGCTTCAGCTGCGATCCTGAAATAGGGACTTGCAGGCTTTGCGGTGCCAGCCGAGACGATTTTCCGTGGAGTGGTAGCGGCGGTCTGTGCGGCCCGCAGCCGAATGGCGTCCCTGACGAGTGCGAGTTTGCGGCATTTCACTATCCCAATCCTGCGCAAGCCTGCGTGGAGGAGGACGTGGACCCAGACCATCCCTGCGCTATGGCTGGCATCTTCGACCAATGCCTCAGGCAGGACAAGCCACGGATGGACAACCTGATCCAGCGATGCGAGTTCGATGATGGTAACGATAGCGACGAGCTCGACATCGTCGAACCGTTCGAGAACTTTCTCAGGCGATGGGACCCATGTGTTTATGACCCGGACGTGTCACCCAACAACATAAACACACCGCGGGCTCATTGGGTGAAAGTCTACGACCCGAGTAGCCCCAACGCCGACGAAGTTCTGGAATGCCCGACCGACTCGCGCAGCTTCCGCTACGGTGACGACGCGTATATCCGTCACAACTACCCCGCCCGCGGCAAGACATGCAGCGAGCCGCGGATGCCGTGCGAAGTGTGCTCGATGAGTGGGCTTCCGTGTCAGAGTGACGACGATTGTTCCAGCGGTGAAGCCTGTCTGCTGTGCAACTCGGATGAAGTGTGTCGCACGGGCGTGGACGAACTTATTGAGGAAGCGGGCAGCCGCCCGATCTTCGGTGCGCACGACCCGGCGGGGAAGCTCGAAGATGCAGGTGTGCCTTGTGTTTGTCCAACGAGCCCATGCAGCAGTATGTCTGACTGTGAAGTACTCTCCGCGCATGCGGCAACATCAATCTCAATCTGTGCAGGTCGCCAAACCTGCAGGCGTGATTCCGACTGCCGGCCCGAAGCTAGTTGTGTCAACCCGGATGGACCCGACGATGGCAGTACCCTCAAATACTGCACGGATGATCTGTTCTGCACCTGCGTGTACGTGCTCCAGCCCAATGAGGCCATACTGCCCGCCTGCATCGCAGGCTACCATCACGAGTTCGATCCACCGGATCGATGGTACAACGTGACCGCATCAAACGGCCCTGGTGGAACTCGGCTGTACACGACGAAGATGCAGACCGAGCCATATGTGGGTAAGCGACCGGGGCTAATCGACGAAATCACACCCAAGCCCGGCACATACGTGTCGCCGATTACCGGTCAGCTCATCGACGAACCGTGGTATGAACAGGCTTGGAGCGATCGATATAACGGCAATGCTTGTCCCAACCCCGACTTCGACGCAGAGGAGCCCACCGGGCCAGACAATCCCGAGTACGTCACTTGTGAATGTGAGAATCCAGATTCCGATCCCCTTCAACTCGAGGGACCGGGCAATCCGCGCACTGTTGCCTGCGAGCCACCACCGTGGCCGGGTGGAAATCAGCCAGAGCCTGTACGGAACGTACCACGAGTCGTGCCATTTGATGACGTCGATCCCCTTGTGT
>CAYOQG010000049.1:0-23863 GCA_964405925.1 uncultured Phycisphaeraceae bacterium
TCATTAAGGTGTGGGCATATCCGTAAACCTGGTGATCGGATTCGAGACGGAGCTGTCGAGGAGACTTCACGGATTCTTGGGGGGTCATCGTCGAGCGGTTAAACAGCTGTGCAAGGCATCTGCTGGCACGGCCCTGGTAACGATCTCGTTGGCAAGGATATCCCGTGGAAGAGGGGGATCGGTGTTGACCAATAACCACGAATGTGCTATCCAGAAGAAAGCACTCAGAGGGACGCCAGCGGCGCGGAAACTGGTGTTGCCCCGATTGTGCCTGCTGTCATGGACATTTAGATAATGCCGTTCACGGTTGCCAACAGTCTCTCTTATCCACGCACAACGGGATTTGGAACGCCGGTCTTGCGCACCGGTGCCCTCCACCTGCGCATCCTGTGCGCTTGGACCCCAATCTCGTGTTCTTTTCAGGGCGACAAATGGAATGTGTGCCCGTTAAATGATTTATGGGAGAAATAATCATGACCAGGTCCAACAGCCTCTTGTTTCAACGGGTCGTTTTGTGCTCGCCGCTTGTGGCTCTCGTCGTCCTTGTCGGCGGTTGTCCGACCCCTGAGCCCACACCGGAGTGTGTGGCTGATGCAGACTGTCAAGAAGGCGAAGTCTGTGACAATGGGGATTGCGTCGAGGCCCCGATCGGTCCGGCGGATACGTTCCCCAACAGCCTTCACGATTCCAACTTCAAAGGGATGGAGTACTTCTACAGCGCCGCCCAGGGGGGCTTTGAGGCGATTACCGGTGTGCCGTATGACGACCTGGGTTGCAAGGTTTGCCACGACAAGGCGCGGTTTGAGAATGCCGATCCGCCTGTGGATTGGCCAGGCACGGATAGCTGCCTCAACTGCCACGACGACCTGGACAACCACTCGGCGGGCATCGACGATGCTCGATGCCTCGGATGCCATTCGCGTCAGAAGGCGGAGCGTGATTCGTTGGCCCTGACCGACGTACACCGCGACGCCGGTTTCACCTGCATGGACTGTCACTCGCTGGACGAAATGCACGGGGACGGCAACACGTACAACTCGATTCTCGAGTCACCAAGCCCAGAGTGCGCGGGCTGTCATACCGAGGGTGGTACGGCCACGGTTCCGCCGACGTCGGTGGCTGAGCATCTTACCCACCTGAATAATATCGACTGCTCTGCGTGCCACATGCAGTCGGTGGTCTCCTGCTACAACTGTCACTTTGAGTCGGAGCTCGCTGGTGGTGGGAAGCGGGCGTTCGCACAGCGCAAGAACTACATCTTCTTGGTCAATCGCGACGACAAGGTGTACGGTGCGACGTTCCAGAGCCTGGTCTTCGAGCAGAACACATTCGTTGCCTTCGCGCCGTATTACGCCCACAGCATTACGAATGAGGGGCGGAACTGCACAGACTGCCATGTGAATTTCGGCGGCGATGTTCCTGCGATTTCTGAGTACAACGACACGGGCATGATCACTTTGACCACGTGGGATGATACGGCCGAAGGCGCGGCGCGGCTCACTGGACCATCCGGTGTCATTCCCGTGCCGCCGGATTGGGCGCAGGCTTTCCAGTTTGCCTGGCTTGACTACACCGGTGATCCCGCGACGCCGGTTGCCGAAACCGATCCAACGTTATGGGTCAAGATCGAGGATGGCCCCGCGGATTCGACGCAGATGCTCTTCGGGACGCCCTTGACGGCGGATCAGATGACTGCGCTGGGTGCACAGTAGCGCGTCGCTGGCAAGCCGCACCTGTGTGGTGCGGCACGTTCGGGGCGATCGGGCAGATGTGGCGGGACCCGATGTCGGCGTTCTTGACCCGCCTACGGCTCGTCCGTAAAAGGGGTCGAGCAGCCGTGGTTTGAGCTGCGTGATTTCGACCACGCTTGCGTGGGCGACTTCTGCTGCTGCGCTGGATGTCGCGGTTGGGGGTGTGCCAGGTAACGTCGGGCGCACGCGATGTTCGTGGTACGAGGCGGTTTACGGGCACAGATACAGGCGGCGGTGTCGTTCGCGACGCAGACATCGCGGCGGTGCAAGCTGTCTGGTGCGCCGAGCCAGTTCGCGCCAGCACTGAGATGACTGTCAATGTCTCCCGAAACCTGAAAGAGACTGCACAGTGACAGTGAAGGGCGGACCTGGTTTCTTCATGACAGCGACTGCGATGGCAGTCTGGGTAGCGGCAGTGCATGGGCAGGACAATGCGGACTGCCTCAAGTGTCATGGACAAGCGGACCTGAAAACCGAGCGCGAGGATCGTCAGGTCTCGCTATACGTTGATGTGCAGCGCTTCGCCGGCAGCGTGCACGCCGACTTAGACTGCATCGACTGCCACGTCGACCTTGACGGCGTGGACGAGTTCCCTCACCCAAGGGACTTGCAGCGGGTCGACTGCGGTGAGTGCCACGAGGACAACGATGGTCCGATTGCTGCCTTTTGGGCCAGCACGCACGGCCAACATGTCAAGTCGGGCGACCCCGACGCCCCTTGGTGCCAGGATTGCCATGGCGATCACTACATTCTGCCTTTGAGTGATCCAAACTCAGCGATTTCGCCTTTCAACATTCCATCCATGTGCGCCCAATGTCACGAGGAAGGCGCCAAGGTCGCCCGGACACACAACATCCCCGAGGAGCAGATCCTCAAGCGGTATCGACAGAGCATCCATGGCGAAGGATTGTTCAAGCAAGGCCTTCTGTCCACGGCGGTCTGTACCAGTTGCCACACCGGGCATAACGTTCTCCCGCATACCGATCCGAGATCCACGATCCACAAGGATCGGATCCAGGCAACGTGCATGAAGTGCCACGGACTCATCGAGCAGGTGCATCGCAAGGTCATCGCCGGGGAGCTGTGGAAGCGCGAAGGTGTTATTCCCGTCTGTGTCGAGTGCCATCGTCCGCACGAGGCCCGCAAGGTCTTCTACGGCACGAACATGAGCAACGCCGACTGTCTGCGCTGCCACCGTAATCGTGACCTTGTCGCAACCGATGACGGCCGAACTCTGTACGTCGACGGAGACCAATATGCCGGCTCGGTTCACGGCCGAGGCAGCCTCACCTGCATACAGTGCCACACCGGTGTGCAACTCTTCAGGGAGGACCGACCGTGCGCCACCATCAAGGAGCGGGTTAGCTGTACGTCGTGCCACGAGGCTGAGGTCGATACCTACAATCGTGGTCGACACGGGCAGCTACACCAGACAGGTGATGAGAATGCCCCTTCCTGCACCGAGTGCCACGGTCAACATGACACGCTTGAACACGAGGTCCCCAAAAACGCACCGGAGCTGCTAGCAGCCGTCATCCGCGACTCGCCGACCTACAGTCGCAATGTCCCGGCCCTGTGTGCTCGCTGTCACCGGGAAGGTGGTCGGGCGGCGGTCCGCCACGTCGGACCCGAGGAGGAGATCGTCCAACATTACACGATGAGCATTCACGGGAAGGGCCTGCTCGAGGGCGGTTTGAGCGTGACAGCCACGTGTACGGACTGCCACTCGACACACATGGTCCTTCCAAGCGACGATCCTCACTCGACCGTGAACAGTAAAAACATCGCCACCACCTGCGGCAAGTGTCATGACGGGGTTTACCAACAGTATGAGCAGAGCGTTCATGCCGTGAAAGGGAACCCTGACTACGAAAACCGCCGCAAACCGGGGATGCCGAAGCTGCCGAACTGCGATGACTGCCATTCGGCCCACGCCGTGGCCCGAACCGACCTACCAGAGTTCAAGCTCGGGATCATCGAGCAGTGCGGAACGTGCCACGAGTACGCCACCAGCACTTATTTCGACACCTACCACGGCAAAACCACGGCCCTGGGAGATACAACGCGGGCCAATTGCTACGACTGCCACGATGCCCACGCCATCTTTCCGATGAGTGACCCTCGTTCGACACTGAACCGAAACAACATCGTAGCGACATGCGGAAAGTGCCACCCGGGGGCACATCGACGATTCGCCGGCTATCTAACCCACGCGACGCACCATGATCCAGGCAAATACCCGGCCCTGTACTACACCTTCTGGTTCATGACGACGCTTTTGGTTGGCACCCTGAGTTTCTTCGGGCTGCATACGCTGGCGTGGCTGCCGCGGTCCTGGAAGATGAGAAAGGAGCACCTGGCGGAACTGGCAGCCGCAGACCCGAGGGCAAAGCAGTTCCTGCGCTTCACCTCGTTCGAACGGAGGCTTCATTTTACCGTCATCATTAGTTTCTTCGGTCTCGCGATCACGGGGATGACACTCAAGTTCTCCTATACACAGTGGGCACAGTCGTTATCGCATTTGCTCGGGGGAGCGAATGCTACCGGTTGGATTCATCGTGTCTGTGCGATCATCACGTTTGCGTATTTCTTCATACATTTGACAGACGTAGTCCGCAGGTTCTTAAAGAGCAAAGCGACGCTTCGTGCGTATCTCTTCGGTGCTGACACGATCCTCCCCACTTTTAACGATGTCCGCGAGTTTTTCGGGACCGCCAAGTGGTTCTTCGGCCTGGGCCCACGACCTAGGTATGGAAGCTGGACCTACTGGGAGAAATTCGACTACTTCGCCGTCTTCTGGGGCGTCGCGGTCATTGGGAGTACGGGGTTGTGTCTGTGGTTTCCGGAGTTCTTCACCTGGCTTATACCGGGCTCGTGGATCAATGTCGCCACGCTCGTGCACAGCGACGAAGCCCTGCTGGCAACGGGATTCATCTTTACCATCCATTTCTTCAACACCCATTTTCGACCGGACAGGTTCCCCATGGATCCGGTGATCTTCACTGGCCGAATGACCGTCGAGGAGCTCAAGCGGGATAAACCGAGGCTCTATGAGCATCTGATCGCTCGCGGCGAGTTGGAGAAGCACCTGGCCGAGCCCGAGACGCAAAGATTCACCCTCTGGGCCAGGATGTTCGCGTTTAGCGCCTTGTCCATCGGACTCGCACTCATCGTGCTCATCATCTACGCGATGGTCTTCGCCTACCGGTAGGGCGTCATGCGACCTCCAGTAAGAAGGCGTCCGAACACACAGACCTGAGCCGCGGGCGGAATCAGTCCCGACGGTGTCGGGAGCCCGCGCGGAGATACGGATATCGTACCCCCCCTACACTACAATCGGCATCGCCAGCCGAAAAGGCGTATGACCCGCGGGGTGCCCCCGACCCACCTAGACAAGCTGTCCTCAACTGCATCCCAAAATCGTCCTGTCGGCGAATATCCGACGCCCGACCCCGAATAGTCGAGTAATGGGATGAGGGTGCTCCGCGCGGTTCGTGCTGCGCGCAGCTCTCGAGGGCGCACCTGTTACCGCTGCTCTCGAGCATGGGTTTGACGGTTGACGGAGCGGCTATGAGGGATTCGGGCTCGAGTAGTGTCGCAGCACCGTCGGCACCATCAAATGCGACGCCGGCTCCGGTCGCCTGCATCGAGGTGGACCGGTTTTGCGAGGGATGTGGGTATAACCTGCGCACGCTTCCTGTTCATCGTGACGAGCGGACCGGTATCCCCCTCGTCCGCTGCACGGAGTGCGGTCGATACGAGCCAGCCAATGACGGCTCGACCGTCTCGCGACCTTGGCTTGGTCGCGTGATATCCATCCTGCTGGCCTGCTGGATCGTCACCATCCTCGCAACCATCTTTTGGCTAGGTGTCGCCGAGGGGGCGATCTGTTACGCGACCCTCGATGAATTGACGATGCACGCCGGCTCTACCACACAGCGCATCGGCAGCACGGTCATCCGAAGTTGGACGACAACAGGCCCGCTGGAAGTCAAAGCCGATTTCGAGATGTACCGTTCGTTCATGGCGTTCATGTTGGGCAGTTCATGTGCCACCGCGTTCTTCGTCGGCGCGTTCATGGTCGTCGTCTGTCCCCATTGGCCGCGGATTGCCTATGCCGGCCTCCTGACAGCTATGCCGCTTGTCGCGTGTGGGATGGTCGCGTACGGCTGGTACCAAGAGGCACCGCATCTGTTCGACTGGGGTCTGCCCTACGTCGCCTCCCACGCCGGTGCCCAGTTGCTCGGCGGATTTCTCGCAATCGCTTTGGGGCGGGCAGCCGCACGACTCACCGTACGCATCTTCCTACCGCCAAGTGTCCGACCGCGGGTCGCGTATCTCTGGCTCGTCGACGGCAAACCTCTACCCCGAACCCGCGGCCCCGCTGATTGAGAAACGCGAGACGATCCCACAACGCTGGCATTGTGGTTGAAGTGTGGTAAAACGCGGTCTGGAGTGCCTCCAAAGACGTCGTCGGATTGAAACCCGACCCAAGAGCTTGGCACAGAGCTTTCTGAACATGCCGAAACTCGCCCTCATACAGCAGTACCTGCGGTATGGTTTTTCAGACATTCCCAGCCTATCCCCGCTCTTGAACCGGTCGTCGTGAGGTGCGACGATAGGACCGTGGTCACTATGGCGGACATTGTCGTTGATCCCCCGGATGACGGTGAGGTCGTCGATCCGATGGCGTGGTTCGACTCGCCCGGACCATTTGAGATCGAGATCGGTTGCGGCAAGGGGGGTTTTCTGTTGAGCCGGGCAAGGTCCCATCCACACTTACGCATGCTGGGAATCGAGTGGGCCAACAAGTACTTTCGATACTGTGCAGACCGGATGGCCCGCTGGGGGCTAACCAACGTCCGTGTAATGCGCACCGATGCGAGATATTTCGTTCCGCATCACCTTCCGCCCGCCTGTGTATCCGCGCTGCACGTATATCATCCCGACCCTTGGCCCAAGAAGCGTCACCACAAACGGCGACTGCTACAGCCGGAGTTCGTCGAAGCCGCCGTGCATGCGTTGCGACCAGGAGCTTATTGGCTGATCCAGTCCGATCATGAGGAGTACTTTGGGATCATCCGTACGCTGCTCGACCAACGGACTGAACTTACGGAGGTCAGGTGGGAGAAGGTGGAGGCCAAGCCTGGAGTCGACTGGCAGGGTACCAACTTTGAGATCAAGTACGGCCACGAAGGACGCGCGATTTACCATGTGGCCTACGCGCGGCAATAGCTGCGGGCGACCAAGTGGACGTATATCCGCCGGGTCCTCTCCTTAACGGTCACCCGATGCGTTCGTGACGCCGGCAGGGGCGAACCGTAGGGACAATCGTGCAGAGTAGTGTTCCCCATCTGACGAGTGAACAGCAAAGCTGGCAAATTGCAGGGCCTTCGCCAACGAGGTCAACTCGCGAACCGCGTCTGCCGGATTGATGCCGACGTCTGAGAGCCCTGCCGAGTCGGCCTTCTTGAGCAATGCAACATCCATGACATTGCCATCACGCTGTACGCGCAAGACGGGACCCGGCTCGGTTATGCTGGCTGACCAACGCTGCCGCAGATCGGTGTTGGGAGATTGGAGCGAGAGCAGCTGACCATCGATCCCGATGATCCGATCACCCACCATCAGACGGCCCGTGGCCGGCGTGTTAGGATACACCTTGGTCACCACGACCACACCTGATTCCTGAACGATCTTCATGCCGACGCCAAGCGGCAGGCGATGCTCTGTCATACTGGGGCTGCTGCTCCTCCACCAGGAAGGGTCCAGAAGCGAAGGAGAGCCGGCCTCGTACACTTCCAACCATCGTGCAAGCACGTCTGCAGCCAGACTCGCCTGTACCACAGAGAGTACGCCCCAGGCCGCTGACTGCCTCCGTAGGTCGGCTACGTCGCGGACCCCCGCCAGCGTCGGCGCTAACCCGAACTGGGCGTCCAGGATATGCTCAATATGGGCTCGATGGAGGGCGACGATGAGCCAGCCATCCCAAACCGCCCACGCAGGCTCGAAATCGGCTAGGAGCTGGACGAAGGGAAGACGTGTCGCTTTCGCTCGGGCGGCCAGCGGCACGTAAGAGATGGGGACCCCGAGATGCCGGGTCTCCTCGATCTTCAGACCGTTCGATGGTTCGGCTGGGTCGACTATCCGAAGCAACTGCAGCACCCTGCCGGCAAACTGCCGGGCGTATTCGCGCGCGGAAGCCACCTCTGAACACTCGACCAGGATTGCCGCGTGAGGTGACGAACTATCCTCGCGTAGATCTTGCCCCCAGACAAAGATCACATGGGGGCCGAAGAGCCGCCCAACATCCGTGGAAATGGTGAGTCCATGTTGGATGCCGCGAAGAAGGGCAAGGTACCTTCTCAGGACGCCGGATTGTTGGCTGGCTGTCGCCGCCTCATAAGCGTCGCCCAGGTCGATCGTTGTCGTCGTGGCGTATAACGTCGTCCGTGGCAGGCGCAATAGCTGATCCACGGCCGCCTGAGACAACCTTGGCTTGTGATGGGGCGCGGCCAGGGATGCCCGGATAGCCACGTCGATGCGCCCCTCCCCCTCGTATAGGGCAACGACGGCCCGCTCAATCGCAGGCCACCAAGGCAATGGTGTGCTCTGCCCCTCTCTCACCGGACTGTCTGCAACCCAGTAGGCGACGGCAAGATGATCGTGCGGCAGGTACACCATCAGGTCCCTGAAGGTGTCGGAGCGGTCCAGTCCCTCGCCAGCGGGTCCGCCCATCATTCTTATGGTTTCACGCATCAACGTTCGACCGGTCCAGCGCCGTGACATTGCGATCGTCCTCTCGCGTGAGCAAACGATCATCCCATCTTTTGTGCGGAAGCATCGCATTCCCCGCATCGCGGCGGCATCGACCCGTCCCTCCGGCGGAAACCATCGGTCCAGGGTGCTGTCATCAGGCACGTGTACGAACCACACGGCGCTGCCTAGTGCAGACCAGGAAGTCGCAGTTAAACCCACATCCAAGCGTAGCAACTCGTCAACATCCACCGAGGCGTGTGGTCCCAGGAAATCGGTAATCGCCTTGCGCAGATCGAATGGCTTCCCGGCTCCGGTTGTGGAAACCCCGCTGAAGACAGGGAGCAAGTGCCACGCATGCGCCCGATCGAGCGCATCGTTGACTTCTCCCAATCCTCGAACAGTAACGAAAAGCCTGGTGGAAGCAGGGACGTATTGGGCAAACGGGACACCCACTGGGGTGGGGGCGGGAGCCCCCCTCGGCTGGCCGAAAGCTGGCCGAAATGCAAGAACCGTCAGGACAAGAACGGACGCGGCAGCCCCTATATCTCGATTGGAGTAGCGGACCTGTCCGACTGAAGTTGACCGTCCGTGTCCTACCGCACGGACGCACACCGTGCCGCCGCCTGATCTCGCCAATCTCGGAAGGCAATCGCGGAGCACGGGCGGGTGACGTGAATCCAATCCTGTCACGGGGGTGTCAACCTCCCTGCTGCGTCCAGAACCAAGCGCTGTCCTGACTCATAGTGGTAGATCGGCACGGGTGGATGCTGGGTCTCGTTCTAGCGGTTTCCGCCGCCCTCGACTTCTGGCGGCGTCGCTTCGGTTGGCGGAGACGGAGCGCGTATGTCCAGCGCGGGGAGCTGTCCATCGGCGGCGGAGGCCTCGTTGGCTTCGTTCAGCGTATCGAGCAATTGGATGACCGTCAGATCGAGCATCTGCTGCAACGATTCCCCGCTTTGCCGTTTGGCGTCTACGTTCTCTTGTGCGTGCTGACCCCATTCGTCGAGGATGCGCGCAGCTTGATCATCAGCAGGCGCCGGGCTGTCACCCTCGTGGAGCCACTCGGATATCATCTCTTCGGATGGTGTTTCTCTGTAACTGGCGCGCTGTCCTTTGTCCGGGTCGAACACCCCGAGAAACGCCAAGGCAACCACTGCGGCTGCCGCCAGCGGTCCCCCGATGTACACAATTCGCCGCATCCGGAGCGTCCACCGCCCGGGGTGGAACTCCATGCAAGCAAGAAGTCGGTCCGAGAAGTCACGGCCAACACGAACCGGCTCTCTGTCTGAGGCAATAATGTGCCCGCTAACCTCGAGCAATGCCAATGCCCGGCGGCACTCCGGACACTGAACGCGATGAGCACCTAGCTCTGTCGCCAGGGCTGGCGAGAGCTCGCCGTCCAGGTAAGCATCAAAAAGCTGTCTAGCTTGCTCGCATCGCATTATTGGGCTCGATTGTACCGTCATGGAGCAGACATACGCGCTCCACTCGGCTCCTTCTACCCTCGTTAACCGGAAAGATTGCGAAAAGCACGCAGATCTTGTTCGGTCACCGTTTCGAGCATTTCCCGCAGGCGCGTGCGTGCCCGGTGCAAATGGCTCTTCACAGTCGCCACGGGAAGTTCCAAAACGCGGGCAATCTCGTGACACCCACATTCATGCCGATAAAACAACAGTACCGCGGCACGCTGGGGCGCGCTCAGGCGATCAACGGCCGACCAGATCAGGTCTCTCAGCCGACCGGCCTCCTCCGACTGCAGCGAGAGCGTTTCAGGGCCATCCAAATCAAGCCGCACGGTTGCAAAGTCAAGCTCACCGGTCAACGCCCGTTTGCGGCGCAAGTGGTTCAGACACACTCGATACCCGATCGTGAACAGCCAGGTGCTGAACCGGTAGTCCGTCGAGAACGTGTCGAGTGAGGCGAAGGCCTTTAGGAACGCATCCTGGCAGATCTCCTCCGCGTCATGGTGGTGGCGGGCCATCCGCCAGATGAATGCAAACAGACGGTCCTTGTGCAGATCGACCAGCTCGCGCATGGCAGACCGTTCCCCTGCCCGTGCCAGGCTGATCAACTGCCTTTCACGTGCCCGGTCGGCTGTTCCGGTGGTATCACCCACTGAATCACCTCTGTCTACCATTATAACCTATCCGCAGCGGTTGCGTTGCACGATTCGAGCCGCCTCGTACAATCCCAATGGAATATCGGTCGTGTGAGCGGCGGTGCCTACTTTTTCTAACCTATTATCAATGCTGTACTTATGGCAAAAAAGGCGACGCCCGATAACATCGTCTGCCGCAACCGCAAAGCCGCTCATCGCTTCCAGGTCCTTGAGCAGCTGGAGTGTGGTATCGCCCTTATGGGCACGGAAGTCAAGAGCCTTCGAGAGCGGGCTGTCTCGATCGAGGAGGCCTACGCCCGGATCGAGGACGGCGAACTGTGGCTGATCGGCTGCCATATTGCCACCTACAGATTCGGCCACGACCGGAGCCACGACCCCCTCCGCCGACGCAAGCTCCTCGCCCACGCCCGTCAGATCCAAAAGCTAAGGTCCCGGGTCGAGCAGAAGGGCCTGACGCTCGTGCCGCTGAAAATCTACTTCAACGAACGTGGTGTCGCTAAGGTGTCAATCGGCCTCGCACACGGCAAGCGGCGGGCTGACAAACGCGAGGACCTGAAAGCCCGCGACCACAAACGCGAAATCAACCGGGCCATGCGACGAAGATGCTAACCGCCGATTGTCTTCTTGCCGCCGCAGGAATCGTTTAGCGGGGGCCCGACTGGCTGTCGGAACACGTTGCGAAACACATCCACGCAGTGTGAGATATCGACGAAATCGACTTCCCAATCATGGTTCGTCCCCCAAGGCCCGCCGAGCGGCCCGAAACCGAAACCGGTCAAACCCGCCCATCAGCGGCCGAATTTTAACCCGCCCGGTGACACTCGTACAACCCTGCCATCAGGTCGTTCTTGAATGACATCCCCGTCGTTTCCGAATGCGGGCTGCTCGCGATGACGCTGCTGATCTTGAGCGCCGGTACGGTCGCGTCTCGACGACGGGCACAAGCGGGTGCGTAAGTCGGGGCCAATATTATCGCTGCCTGGGGAAAACAACCGCAGACCGAGGCCGCCAAGGGCCCCGGTCTGTTCTAGGCTCCAGACAAAGCGATGCGCTTGGGCCGCACAAAGTGCAAGACCCTCGCCTATGGCTTCAATCCTCCGCTCCGGGGTCCGAGGCGAGAGTGACCCGGTTTGATCGGACCCGAGATCGTCAACTCATCCAATGCTACGTTGCTGAAGGGCACCAGGCCCCGACCGTACGCTGCGACACCCGTCTGACTCGGCACCAGGGAAAATGTCACCGAGGACGCCGGTGCTTGAGCATACATTTCAACCACCGCCACCTGCACCCACTGAGGCTGGGTACCCTGTCCACCCAATAGGGCCGATCCGCCCAGCTCGTCGATGACATCAGGGCCAATCGAGCCGCCGGTAAAGTACATGAACGCACCTCGGTGAGACACAGATCTGGCACTAATTGCGTCACCGGGCAGCACCAGGTCCGCGTATGCAGAAGTCAACCCGGTATTCACATCACCTGCGTCTGTTGCCCATACCTCCACAAAGAATGTGTCGCCCGCGCTTACCGAGCAAAGATCCGATGACCGTGGCGGGATCATGGAGACGTCGACCTCGGACGGTCCCATGCGTGCGACCAGTCGGAATTGAACATCCGTCGACCCCGCCACCTGCTTCGTCGGTCCTCCTCCGCACGGTGGGTACAGGATCGTTGGATCACCGACGAATTTCATCCAGGCAGTGGCGAACCATGACAGGTCTCCGACACCGACGAAACCATCACAGTCGAAATCATGTTCAGTCAGAGCCGGTGGGACGGGCTGATCAAACGAGACGGCCCACAAGCTCAGATCGCCCAGGCCGATGAATCCATCTCCATCGAGGTCGTAACTTGCGTCGTTCGGTTCCGCGCTCGTGGAGACGGTCTCAGAGCCAAGTTCTACGCGATCCCAGGGGATGAGGCCGCGGTCAAATGCCCCGACCCCAGTCGTGCTCGGCCAGAGTCTGATCTCGCAATCCTCCATGATTGCTCCGGCGTTCATTTGGATCCACCCGACGCGAACCCACTCCGGCTCAATTCCACCACCATGTGGTAAGACCGAACCGCCAAACTCATCCACACCACCAGGCTCGATCGTTCCACTGACGAACGTTACGAACGTGGCTCCATGGTCGATGCCAGTGGCAGCGGTGCCACCGCAGAATGAGACGTCGACGTACACACCCGTCAGGCCCGTGTTCTCGACCCCCGTATCACTCGCCCAGATCTCGATCCAGTACGCCGCCTGGCTCGTAACCACCGCCGTTGATGCCGGCGGTATTGGAACGGCGCTACCTGGTGTCGTCGCCGGGTCGGTTACGCTGACAACGGGCACAACTCGAATATCTGGCTCGCAATCGGGAATCGGTGTATTTACACACCCCGACGCCGGATCGCACGTATCCTCTGTGCAGGCGTCGTCATCGTTGCAGTCGATGCCTGGGTCAATCGGTGTATTGACACAACCGGTCGCCGGGTCACAACTCTCTATGGTGCAAGCGTTGCCATCATCACACTCAATGGTGGGATCGATCGGCGTGTTGATGCAGCCGATTGCCGAATCACATGCGTCATCCGTACATGCATCGCCGTCGTCACAATCAACTGGCGTGTGTGTACACCCATCAACCGGGTCGCAGCCGTCTAGCGTGCATGCATCTTCGTCGTCACAATCGACAAACGGATCGATCGGGACATTGACGCATCCAACGGCCGGGTCGCAGCCCTCAACCGTGCACGCATTCCCATCATCACACTCAATGACTGGATCGACCGGCGTGTTGATGCAGCCGATTGCCGGGTCACACTCCTCGACCGTGCACGCGTTGTCATCGTCGCAGTCAATCGCAGGATCAATCGCCGTGTGTGTACACCCGGTAGCGGGGTCGCAGCCGTCCAGCGTGCATGCATCTTCGTCGTCACAATCGACCGCTGGATCGATTGGCGTGTAGACACACCCAATAGCGGGATCGCAGCCGTCCACCGTACAGGCATTGCTGTCATCACAAACGAGTGGTACCCCCGGGACGCACACCCCATCCTCGCAGATCTCCTCACCATTGCATGTGTCACCATCATCACAATCCGTAACGACGCCGCCACACCGACTCCCGCTGACAACAAGATCATCCCAGCGCTTATCCCCGCGCCCCATGCTCCAGACACCAACCGTACCGGCTGTCAACCGTCCCGGATTGTCATCATAGCAGTCGGCTTGCCAGCTGGTCGGCTCGGGCTCCACGTCCAGCCAGACTCTGGCCCGAATCTCGGTGCCCGTGCCGGTGTCGGTAAGTTCAACACGGAACTGATACCATGCGTTGGCGTCGGGGTCCACACCCGTGTTTGCGACACCTCCCGTGATGCCATTCCCGATACCATGCCATGAGATCCCAAACGTTTTACCACCAGAGAAGTCTCCTCTCCGCAGACGATAGTAACTGTCGCTGTTCGGATAATCGGAGAGGAATGTGATTCCAATACCGCCCCTCGGGTCGCTCATCTTCATCCGGCCCGTAAGCACGTACTCAGACCAACTTGCACTTTCGGGAGTCACGTAGTGTGAATGGATGTTCGTCAATGTAGAGGCCGTGGCGAACACGCGGTTACCGGCTTCGTCAAGGACGTCGAAGTTCTCCACCTCTAAAAGGCTGTTGTTTGCCCCCGTATCTACCCAACTGACTGGATCGTCGCCGACACTGTACACATCGAAATCCTCAGCCAGGAGTAGGAACGCATCGCATTCGGGTGGCGGCCCACCAACACAAACACCGTCGACACAGGCATCATTCGTCGTGCAGGGATCTCCATCCTCACATGGATTGTTGTTGAAGGTGTACGTACAGCCAGTAAGTGGATCGCAATCGTCGTCTGTACACGAGTCTCCGTCGTCACAGTCAGGTGGTGCACCAGGCTGACAGCCTAGCAGCGGATCGCAGGTTTCAATACCGTTGCAGGCGCCCGCATCATCGCATACGGGTGGGCTACCAGGTTGGCACTCACCTGATGGAACATCACAGGTCTCGAGACCGTTGCACAAATCCCCATCATCGCAGTCAGCATCGTCAGTACAGGGGACAGCCGGGAGATAGACGATCGTCAGCTTCGGCCTTTCGCTGGTATTCCCCGTGTATTCGCTGGATCGTACCTCGGCACCACCACCCTCAGGTCCAGGAGGCGGAGGGACCGCAACCCAGCCGTGATTGGCGCTTGGATCGTCAGCCCAAGCTGCGACACTGCTGGTCACATCCACATCGTAGGTGCCGACTGCAGAGGCTGGAAGACTTGTCACCACACCGGGGTCGTACTCGTCTCCAACTGTCGCCCCGGGGTCACCACCAAAGTTGTTCCAGCTTGCCAAGCCTTCGTCCCAATCCACTGCGACTTCGTGGAGCTCCGCCGTGACGCCCTCCGGACCACTGTCACCCCCGATCGTGTAGCTCAAGGTTGCGGATACAATCTGAACTCCGATGGGTACTTGTCCGGCGTCACTTCCGAAGATGCTGTCAAAGCGGAGCACGCCAAGGTTGACGTTATTCGTCCCGTTGGGGTCATCATCATCCCACTCCCATCCTTCCAGCGCACCGTTGACGTTGTCCGGACCCGCCTGCTGGAGGAACGTATCATGCGTACCCGCATAACCGCCGATCCCTTCCTGGAACATCGCCGTCATTGGCATTGGTTCACAGAACCCGCTCTCGGGATTACAGGTCTCACCGGGATCGCAAACGACCGGTGTGAACTCGCATGTATCCACATTGCACGCATCCACGGTGCAAAGATCACCGTCGTCGCAATCGTCATTCGTGAGACATAATGTTGTGAAAGTCCATGTCAGACTAGTGCTCGTGAAGACCCCATCACTGACTTCCACAAACCAGCTATGCGCCGTGCCCGGAGAGAGTCCGGGCCAGTTGACGACGGCGTCGTCACCACTTGCCACACCGAACACCGTTCCGATTTCCGTGGGGCCTGCGCTGTCCATGTCGTAGTTCAACGTGAACGGCGCAGACGTGCTGTTGGATGCCATCACGGCGTCGCTGCCAAACGTATCTGTCAGCACATTATAGGTGTACACACGAATCTCATCGTTGGCCGGTGAGAACTCCATGATGCGCAGCCATCCGTCGCCGCCACTGCCGACGTCCTGGTAGTCGGCCAGTAAGGTATACACCGAATCGCCACTGCCCGAATTGGGATCCGTCCGCAGACCTTCGCCGTGCATATGTCCACAGAGCATAAGGAAGAAGTTGGCCTTATCACTTAGTGCATCATAGATCGCTTGTCCTTGCGTTCCAAAGGCCGCGCCCGACCCGATTTCCATGATGTAATGGCTCACGACAATCGCACGGCGATCGCTGTATGTCGATAACAACCCATCAACCCAGGACAGGACTGCGGCATCAGGACTACTATCATAGCCGAGGTTGATGACGATGAAGTCCATCCCTCCCCCGCTAAACAGCGTGAAGTTGTTGTCGTTGTTTCCAGCGACATATGGAGCACCGTAGTAACTCCTGCCCAGAAATCGCGTGTCACCGAAGTAGATGTTGTAGTTCGTGCTCGGAAGATCGTGGTTTCCTGGTGACACGCCGTAGGGGATGCCATCTACAAGGTCGGTGGCAACGGCGTTTTCCAGGATGCTCATCGCTTCATCGGCGTTCTGCCACTCGGACACCTGTCCGGAATTCTGGACGATATCCCCTTCATGCGCGACATAGACGATGTTCCACACGTCCTTGTTGTCGACAATCCATTGTGTTTGAGCGTTGAAGGTGGCCGGGTAGCTCTGAGAATAGAATTGCGTATCCGGCAGCACGACGATGCTGAAGTCTTCACCCACAGGCCCCGTCCCGGTGATCGCGTAGAAGGTCGCGTCCATAGGCTCGTCGTCAGGATCAGTGACGTTCACCCTTAATTCCGGACTCAAAGACACAGCGGTTGCACCGTGCGCAGGCGATATAAGTGTCGGCTGATTTGGAGCGCCGGCGGGGCCGCCTGCCCAGACGATCTCGACACAGGCGTTGTCCGCGTTTCCTGCCGAGGTCGTGTACGTTTTGAAGGCAGCTGACATCGCCGTGGCTGTGAAGTAGCCAGCATTCGGCGCCCGATCACCGCCGGTCCCCCACTGACTCGTGTCTGGCACAGTCCCGGTGTATGGCAGACCCGTGGGATCGCCATTGGCGTCGAGTTCGGTCAGCGACACGTCGATCCTGGCTGATATTGGCGTAAGCTTGGTGATCTCGACCCGGAACCGATACCAGGCACTTGCAGCCAATGTTGGAAGGGCGACGATCTGATCTTGGATCCGCTCCGTCCCGTGCCGCCAGTAAGTCACAATACCCCCGTCAAGATGATCTAATTGAGCCCCAAACAGGTTCTCAGAGGAAGTGCTTCCGCCGTCGATGTTCCAGGTGCACCGATCGTCATCAAACTGTTGGTCGCTTCCGGTCTGGTAGTCCATTTGGATGTTGACCCCGGCGAGGTTCGGGTCATTCCAATCGAATTCATGAGCGGTCCAGGTGAACACGGTCCCCGAGGCAGCGAGACCGACCGAGGGCGGATTACCCACCCCGCCGCCGGCCATCGCGATGGGCCCCGTGCCCGCATCGTACCAATCCGGATGAGCGCCCACGTTCGAGCCCGCAAAACCGACTTCAAAGTCCTCGCAGTAGACGTCAACGACGCTCGGTACGCAGAAGCCCGTATCTGGGTCGCATGTCTCACCAGGAGAACAGTCAACTGGTGTCCCCGGTTGGCACCCGGTGATTGAATCGCAGGTCTCCGTTCCGTTACAGGTGTCGCCGTCGTCACATTCGAGCGCGGTGCCCGCCTGGCAGCCGGCGATTGAGTCACAGGTCTCGGTGCCATTGCAGATGTCGCCGTCATCGCAGACAAGGGCTGTACCCGGAAGACACCCGTCGACGGGATCGCAGGTCTCCGCCCCGTTGCAGACATCGCCATCGTCGCAGTCGGAGTCATCCACACAGGGGGGCTCGGTACCAGATCCGAGTTGTTCTAGCATAAACACGTCAAACGAGTACGCCTTATAGCCGTTGTTGGCAGAAGGATGGTGGGTCGCACGGACGGTGAAACTGCCATCGGCGGCGGTGATGCCGGTCCAACGGGCGACGTAACCTTGGTTGTAGTTGTCGCCGGTGTTGAACCAGACCTCGCTCTCGGATGTGACGTTTACGCCGGTCGTACTGGCATTCCTAAAGGTGTCCGCTCCGCTGATCGAATAGATCGTATACCGATCGGTGTATCCCGAGTTGCACCGAGCAGCACTCGTGGCAAATGTGTACTCCTTTTCTGGATTGAGGCCCGTGAGGGTCAGGTCGACGTACCAACCCGTGCTGCCATAGTAGATCACACCTGTCATATCGGCGATCCCGCCGAAGGTGTCGTGGGCGTCCGTTCCGACGGCGGTGTCGTAGCCCCCATTCCAGCTACTGCTTGTGTCCGGTTGCCAGTTCACACCACCGCTCTGGGTCAGCGTGGCCGTCACTCCAGTGGGGTCACCGTTCGCCTGAACAAACAGCTCACCCGATGTGGCGCCGCCGAAACCGTTGCCTATTCCGTAGGTCGTAACGTTTGGTGCGATGTAATGCACCGACTGCCCGTTGGGATCCGTGGCTGAGCCGTCCAAACCCGCGTCATAAACGCAATCGTTGTAGGCGATCCACTCCGTCGCCAACGCCACGCACTCCCCAGTGTCGGGATCACAAACCTCGCTGGGATCACAGAGCACCGGGGTCCCTGTTACGCACGTACCGGCGTCGCAGGCTTCCTCACCGGTGCACAGATCACCGTCGTCGCAGTCGGCGTTAATCGTGCACTCGGGCACCGAAAATTCCGCCAGCATGAACACGTCAAAAGCGTATGCCTTATAGCCACTGTTGGCAGAAGGATGGTGGGTCGCACGGACGGTGAAACTGCCATCGGCGGCGGTGATGCCGGTCCAGCGGGCGACGTAACCTTGGTTGTAGTTGTCGCCCGTGTTGAACCAGACCTCACTCTCGGACGTGACGTTTACGCCGGTCGTACTGGCATTCGTAAAGGTATCCGCCGCGCCGATGGAGTAGATCGTGTATCGATCGGTGTATCCCGAATTACAGCGGGCGGCGCTGGTAGCGAAGGAGTACTCCTTCGTCGGATCCAGTCCAGTAAAGGTCAGGTCGACATACCAACCCGTACTGCCGTAGTAGATCACACCTGTCATATCGGCGACACCGCCGAAGGTATCGCGGGCGTCCGTGCCGATGGCGGTGTCATAACCGCCATTCCAACTACTGGTCGTGTCCGGCTGCCAGTGTACACCGCCGCTCTCTGTCAGCGTCGCTGTGATACCCGTTGGGTCTCCGGTCGCCTGATCGAGAAGCTCGCCAAACGTGGGTCCGCTGTACTCGCCACCGATACCGTAGGTCGTGACGTTCGGGGCGATGTAATGCACCGACTGTCCGTTTGGATCGGTGGCGACTCCCGCCTGCGCGGAGTCGTAAACACAATCGTTGTAGGCAACCCAATTAGGCTGGGCGAGAATCGGAACGGCCCCGCCCAACACGGCAGCGACGCCGAGAGCGACGGTGCGCGACAATCTCCGATGACTGACGATCAATGCTTGGCAGAACATGTTTCGTACCTTTCTATTTAAGCAAACCTTAGAGTTTCATAGCGAGGTAACTGATTCGCCTCACGTGTCTGGGGTCCGCACTGCCGGACCGCAGCGTCCTCACCACGTCCCATACCGAATCGTGCTTCGAGTCTCAGAATTGGGGCGGACTTGCACGGACGGGAGCACGCATGACCCGCCTGGCGAGGGTACGATCCTTCGCCGCCACACGTCACTTGCGGCGCACGCGCCCATTTCATCAACGCAACATCCCCTACCCCGATGAGGGCCAACTCCGTACGAAGCCCAGGTTTCCGTCGTAGGTTGGATCCAAACTCACGGCTGCCAAAGTGTCATGTTTGGACCCCGTCGCGCATCGTACGCGTAGACACCGTCAGCTTCCGCGGTGCAAAGCGTCACCTTGTCGCAAAGAGAAAGCCCGTATCCATCCCCACCTCACCGTTACTGTCCTCTTATATGCCGCAACGGCACCAGCCAGGGTACCTACATGCCACGAATTGATCAACCCCTCACAGTCGCGGCGATCAAAGCGCCACAATGACGGCTGATTCAAATCCTGAGGCGGGGATTATTGGGCTCCTCAAGCTGTCCTCTGTTCACAGCGACAAACCTGCGATAAAGCCTCCTATCGCTTTCGGCGCCACGGGACGACGTACGCATTGCTGGACTTGTCAAAACCGTACCGCTCAGACCTCGTCACCGCTTAGGACGCGACAGCCCGCTACGGCTGCCACCAAGTTGTTAGGACGATCGCCCATTCAGCGTCGCTCCATCAGGATCCAAAGAGTGGTCCGGTAAGCAACACATGTTCGGGAGCTGTCGATCGCCAGAATCCCATCCGTGTCCGATCTAAGCCACTACGCCCTTCAATCCGTCCGAGCGGAGTCAACGGAGAACTCGTGTGCTGCGCATGCGCAGCGCGCAGGACGCTCAAACACGCAGAATCACACATCTCGTTGCATCGAGACTGGCGATTGCGAATGTGAAGGGCGCTCGTCACAAGTGGTAGGAAAAACAATAGCTTGCCCGTCAGTTCACGCAAGCTCATCAAAGCGGGTGATGGGACTTGAACCCACGACATTCACGTTGGCAACGTGACGGCAGTGAGTTGCAAGTCACGCAATATACTGAACTTACGGCGCTCGCCGAGTCACCTTGCACTTTTCCTTCCCTAGCGTGGCGACGTAGTTGTCCAACGATGGCCGCCAATCGTGATCACACGCGATCTCTTCGTCAGACAGTCCCAGGTCCTCGCCGCGACGCTGAGCCTCCCGCATTTCCTTGGCGAGTTCGATGAGTTCGGCGATCACCTGAGCAGTGGCAATGGAGCGATTCTGATACCGCCGGATCGACTCCTCCAGCCGCTCCGCAAACGACCTTGCCTGTACGACGTTCTTTTGTGACCGTGTCCTCACCTCATCCTTGATGAGCCGTTGGAGTAGCTCAACAGCCAGGTTGTGGTGCGGCAACTCGCGGACTTCCTCCAGGAAGTCGTCCGACAGGATCGAAATGTCCGGCTTCTTGAGTCCCGCTGCGGAGAAGATGTCCACGGCCTCATCCGACACGACAGCCTTCGAGACAATCTGCCGAATGGCTGCTTCGAGTTCCTCTTGCGTCTTCCCCTGCCCCGGCGGCTCGGTTTTGACTAAGGCTGCCTTGACCGCCTGGAAGAACGCCACCTCATCCCGGATTCGTAACGCCTCATCGTTCGGTACAGCCAGTGCGAATACCTTGGACAAGGCGCCAACAGCCTCGATATACCGCCTCTTGGGCCAGCACGCCCCCTTTATGGTTTCGCAACGTCGCCAAAGCCTGACTGTTCGGCGTGTTCCTGTGCATCGTTACCTGGTGGGATCGCGACGAGTCGGAATTCATCTGGGTCCAGCAGCTCAGCATCGTAGTTGTCGGCAACCACAAGGCTGCCGGGTACCAGCGCGCCCGAGGCATCGATGATCCAACTGAATCCACTGGTCTGCTGGATGTCCACCGCCAGGAGCACGGAATTCCGCGGATCATATGTACCTAGGGGGGTTCTCAGCTCCACGTTCCGCAAGAGGTCCGACAATCTTGGAGGCGTCAGCCAGCGATACCACACGAGCGTCGCCGTAGCCTCCTGGGGTTTGGACCGGACAAAGTCGGTGGTAATCGCCCCGAGTTCTGGACGAAGGGCGAACATCACGATCGGCTCATGCTGGACATCCTCGTAGCCGTAATTCTTCCACCGATCATCCTGATTGAGGGCAACGAAGACCAGGATTCCCGCCTTGGCCATCCAATATCCGGGAGCACGAATGCCTCCGTTTTGCCAGACTTGATAGAGCAGTTCTCCGTCGAGATCGTAGATGCGGATCACGCACGGTGAGAAGGGGTTAGTCGAGGTGGGCGGGTCGAGTCGCTCCAGTTCACCAACGGCGCAACGCTCAAGTTCATGAGCGGAGGAGGTAGCGACAAGAGCCGCGCCGGCTTCACCTCCCGGGTGGTGGCGATCACGGAGACCGACGGGATGGACCAGCCCGCCGGGACCAGTCGGGAAAGCGACAAGATCACCCAACTCGAAGCCCGAACACGTGCGTACGGTATGCGGAAGCGCATCTATATGGAGTGCACGGTCAGTACTGAGCAGGGAAGAACGTGGCAAGAGTACCTGATTGGCACTCGAAGCCAGATCGTGCTGCCATGTCCGCACTGCGGCGAGTGGGTTAGCCCCGAGCGTGAACATCTAACGGGCTGGCAGGGTGCTGCAACGCAGGCCGAAGCGCGCCAGACGGGGGTGTTCTCTTGCCCGGCGTGCAACGCGATCTGGAGCCACGACAATCGCGTGAAGGCCAACCAGCGCTGTGAACTTCTACACCATGGCCAGACGATCGACGGTGCGGGGAACATCGAAGGCCCAACACCGCAGACTGATACACTCGGCTTCCGCTGGTCGGCGGTCAACAACCTCTTCCTCGGGGCTGGAGACTTCGCGGCCGACGAGTGGCGGGCCAGTCGGTCGCCGGATGAAGAAAACGCCGAGCGCGAGATGCGCCAGTTCGTCTGGTGCGTGCCGGTGGCCCCGACCAAGTGGGCCCAGACCTCCCTGGAATCCACAGAACTGGCCGGCCGGATGATCAACCTCGCCCGCGGCGTTGTCCCGAAAGACACGCAGTGGCTCACGGGCGCGGTGGACTTGGGCAAGTACCTCGCGCATTGGATCGTCATCGCTTGGTTACCCGAAGCTACCTGTCATATCGTCGACTATGGCCGGACCGAGGTGGCCAGCGAGGACCTCGGTGTCGAACAGGCGACCCTGGTGGCACTGCGTGAGTTCAGAGCACTGGTCGGTGAGCGCTGGCCAATGGGTGCCATCGGGGGTGAGCCCATGATCCCGGCGATGGTCTGGATCGACTCGGGATACATGACGCAGGTCGTCTACACCTTCTGTCGAGAATCCGGCAATCGGTTCCTGCCGGCCATCGGTCGCGGAGCGGCCCAACAGCATCGGCAGTGGTACAACCGGCCGACGCGTACGGGCGGCATCGTAAAGCACATCGGTGAAGGCTTTCACATTAACCGCATCCGGGCCGAGCGGCTTGACCTGGTCGAGGTCGACGCCGACCACTGGAAGACCTGGGTCCATCAGCGGCTGAGCACCCCGCCGGGCAAACCGGGAGCCATGACGTTGTTTACGGCAGCTCCGCAGGAGCATCTGGCGTTGGCCAAGCATCTGACCGCCGAGACCAAGACTGAGCAGTTCGTAGCCGGCAAGGGTGTGGTGATGAAATGGGAACGGCTTCGCCGGCAGAACCATTGGCTCGATGCCCTTTACAATGCCTGCGCGGCGGGCCATTTGTGCGGTGTACGGCTGATAAACGACGACAAGTTGGAACGGGCCGAAGTGGAGCCCAGACAACGCGTGAAGGGCGGGATCGTCCGCCCTGACGGTAGGCCGTGGATTGACGCCGATCGCGTCCGCGAGCTTTTCGGAAGGATGTCGGGTTGAGCTTGAGAAGTGGGGCGGTCCTCAGACCGGAGCAACGCCCCGTTAGTACCCGAGGCGTCAGTGAGAGGGACTTTATGTTGTCAGCCCTGCCGGTCCAGGCGGACAAGGGTAGCGGCATGAGAGGGCGTCGACGCCAGGGTCAAGGCCCGCGGGTAACACCCGCAACAGGATTAGGATCGCTGAGAGGAGTATTTACCACCTCCGTGTTTTAAGTGCGTGAACCATGTTACACGGGATCGAAAACGGACGTCTATATTATAGTTTTGGGAGAGGTCGAGGATGTTACATGAGATCTCGATTTTTGTCGTCGCCAGGGATCTCCTCCCTCTCTCAGGGGGAGGATTAGGGTGCGGTAAAGAGCTCCAGACCTCCAAGGCGGTTGCAAAGCCAGCGACATCTGGATGACCCGCGCGGCGGGGTCGACTTGCCCTACTTGTCACATGCCACGGTCACGCTTGGGATGCGGATTCGAAGTGTCAGGCGGTGGTGAATAAGGCCGCAGGGTTCGTCCCTCCCCATTCCCAATCGTCAATCTCCGGTCCCCGGTCCCCGATCCCTGATCCCCGACTCCCCTGTCGCGGTAGGAATGGCCCTTTCGGGCCACCCCCCGCACAGATCCGTACGTG
>CAYOQG010000050.1:0-16012 GCA_964405925.1 uncultured Phycisphaeraceae bacterium
GACGGCTGGGCTTATGATATCGGTTACGGCGGCCTTGACCATGTCCTGGCATGTGGGCGGAACGTCAATGTCCTGGTACTCGACACGGAAGTTTATTCGAATACCGGCGGTCAGATGTCCAAGGCGACACCGCGGGGTGCGGTCGCCAAGTTTGCTGCCGGTGGAAAGGAGTCGGAGAAGAAGGATCTCGGCATGATGGCGATGGCTTACGGGAATGTCTACGTCGCTCAGGTGGCCATGGGGGCGAACGATGGGCAGACGGTTCGGGCCTTTGTCGAGGCGGAGAGCTATGACGGACCGTCAATCATCATCGCTTACAGCCATTGCATCGCCCACGGAATCAACATGCGGACGGGGATGTCCAATCAGAAAGCGGCGGTCGAGTCAGGCCACTGGCCTTTGTATCGCTACGATCCGCGGCGGGCGGCCAAGGGGCTTAACCCGCTCCAACTGGACTCGAAAGCACCGAAGATCCCGCTAGAGCAGTACACGCAGATGGAAAACCGCTTCAAGATTCTCAGCAAGAGCCAGCCGCAGCGGGCGTCGGCGCTGTTGAGCAAGGCACAGGAGGCTGCCAACAACCGGTACGAGGAATACGCTCGACGTGCGCGCGCCTATGAGGGACCCTCAACCGAGGGACGACTGTCCCCAGCGGGGGAGCCGTTGTCCGAATCGGATGAGAAGGGTGCAACCGAGGAGGCACCCGCGCGGACTGCGACGTCGTGACCTTTAGTGCGAGTGGAGGAAAACAGCCACCGTACGACATGACTGGAACGGAGACTCAGGATGGATCTGGCGACGAGCTACCTCGGATTGCGATTGAAGAACCCATTGGTTGCGGCCGCTTCGCCGCTCTCGAAGGAGCTGGACAACGTCCGAGCCCTCGAGGACGCTGGCGTCGCAGCTGTGGTGCTCTATTCGTTGTTCGAGGAGCAGATCACGCATGAGGCGGGCGAGCATGAACACTTTGCCGGTCATGGGGTGGAGAGCTATGCCGAAGCGCTGTCCTTCTTCCCAGCGCTGGATTACTTCCCCCGTGGTCCAGACGAATACGTCGAGCACATTCGGCGAGTGAAAGAGGCGGTGGACGTGCCGGTCATCCCCAGCTTGAACGGGACGACGACCGGCGGGTGGATGCGCTATGCCAAGATGCTTCAGGAGGCGGGCGCGGATGCCCTCGAGCTGAATTGCTACATGCTGGCAGGCGACCCCAGGCTGAGTGCAGAGGACGTGGAGAATTGCTATCTCGAGCTTCTTGCCGCAGTCAAAGAGATGGTGAGCATCCCTGTCGCATTGAAGCTGAGCCCCTATTTCAGTTCGCTGGCCCATTTCGCGAAGCGGTTGGACGCCCGAGGTGTGGATGGGCTCGTCTTGTTCAATCGGTTTTACCAACCGGACATCGATTTGGATGCCCTGGAGGTGTCGCCGGATTTGGTGCTGAGTGCGCCCCATGAGTTCAGGCTTCCGTTGCGCTGGATTGCTATTCTGGATCCACTGATCGAGGCGGACCTGGCGGCCTCGACGGGTGTCTACAGCGGGGCTGACACGATCAAGCTCCTGATGGCCGGTGCGGATGTAGTCATGCTGTGTGCCGTTTTGTTGGCAAAGGGACCCAAGGTGACCGGGCAAATACTCGGTGAGATGGCCTCCTGGATGGAGGAGCACGAGTACTTGAGCGTGAAGCAGATGCAGGGCAGCATGAATCACGAGACCTGCCCTGACCCGAGTGCGTTCGAGCGGGCCAACTACATGAGGGCCCTTCACTCTTACGCGTGACCGTCTCATGGGCGTTGAGGGGGGCAGGCATACAGGGATGCCTATTGGGAGAGTCGCGCACCGGTGTGTCATCCGGGCGTCTGGCACCAAGACCCACGGCGGTTATCCTCTGCTGGAGGGCGTCTGCCGGTTCTAGTGCGGGACGGCAGTTGGCTGAACGCTCAAGGAAGGAGACAGACCATGGCCAGTGGTAAACCCCTTCACGGCCCCGCCGGCAAGTTGGTTGAACGTCAGATGCGGAACTGGGAGCTTGCCCGCGCTCAGCGCCCCACCGAGCCGGCAGCAATCCAGAATGAAGTCGAGGATTTCATTGCCATTTCCCGGGCGGTGGGTGCAGGTGGGTTGGACGTGGCGACGCGGCTCGGTGAAACGCTCAAGTGGCCGGTCTTTGACAGGCAGATCCTGGACATCATGGCCGGTGACAACGAATTGCGCAGGCGGATCTATGCCTCGATGGATGAAAGGGACATGGGGTGGTGCGAGGAGACGCTCCAGGTCCTACTCCGACCGGAGTTCGTCAAAAACGACTACTTTCACCGGCTGACCAAGACGGTCCTGACCCTGGCCCGACAAGGACACGCGGTGTTCCTCGGTCGTGGGGTGGACCTGATCCTGCCCCGAGACGTCGGCTTCCGGGTCCGCCTGGTCGCCTCGCACGAAACCTGCGTCGCACACTATTCCGAGCGACACGGTCTGTCACGGGAAGAGGCTGACACGGAGATCGTGCGGGTTGAGCGAGAACGGGAGGAGTTCATTCACCGCCATTTCCAGGCCGAAGCGGCTGACCAAGCGCGATACGATCTGGTGATCAACATGGGTCAATTCTCGCGCGAGCAGGCTGTCGATGTGATCCTCGAGGCGCGTCAGGTCCTTGGACGCAACCGGTAGCGAGCGTCGACAGGCGTATGCTGGGGACATAGGGCATGAAGGCTAACGCTACGACAATCTCGCCTGAAGAGGACGGGTTGCTCGTTTACTCGAACGAGCTGCAGGAGCGATACGAAGCCCGCACCTCACCCGTTCAACGTAAGCAGCGGGGCCAGTTCTTTACTCCCATCTCAGTCGCCCGATTCATGGCAGAGCTAATCTCAAGACTGCCGCGACATTTAAGGCTTCTCGACCCTGGGGCGGGAATGGGGACGCTGTCGGCGGCAGTCTGCCAACGCATTCTGCGTCTTCGTTCACCACGGGAGATCGAGATCGTCCTGTACGAAACCGACCGTCACATAGTCCCACTTCTCCGACAGAACATGGAGCAGTGCCGCTCTGTTCTCCATAATGCTGGTCATCGCCTTACGTACGAAATCCGCGAAGAGGACTTCATCCTGTCGAACTCGCACGCTTTCGGGCAACAGACGCTATTCGACGCCCCGGGGGCTCACAAACCCTTCGACGCAGCCGTGATGAACCCACCTTATTTTAAGATCGCAAAGAGCTCAGAGTATGCACAACTCATGGGCCGCATCGTCCATGGGCAGCCAAACATCTATGCCCTATTCATGGCACTCGCTGCCGAGATGCTCCGAGAAGGTGGACAGTTTGTTGCGATTACGCCCCGCAGCTTTTGTAGCGGGCTCTACTTTCGTGGGTTCCGCCGATGGTTTTTCAGCAAGATGTCACTTTGCCACATCCACCTGTTTGAATCACGGAAGGCCACCTTTCGCAATGCCAATGTCCTGCAAGAGAGCGTCGTCACCAAGACGCAGCGTTCCACACACACACGACCCGACATTGCCGTCACGACCAGCTTTGGCCCGGACATCGCCGGGAGGCCGCGAGTTACTCGAGTCCCAACGACTCTCGTCATTGATGACACTTGTGCGGAAATGGTCATACGGATTCCTGAGAACTCAGAGGATGCCCGGATTATGACCCTTGTCGAATCCTGGGCGACACGCTTCGAAGCGCGTGGCCTTCGCATTTCAACAGGGCCAGTCGTGATGTTCCGGGCAACGCAATTCCTGATGGACGCTCTGACCGGCGCCAATGCTGTTCCTTTGCTCTCGGTCCACAACGTGCGTCCATTCGAGACAGTCTGGCCAGTCGCAAAGAACGGCAAACCGACCGCGTTCAAAGTCTGCGACCAATCGCTTAGCCGCCGGCTACTTGTTCCGGTGCGGAATTACGTTCTACTGCGGCGATTCAGTGCAAAAGAGGAACGCCGCCGGCTCACGGCCAGTTGTTTTTTGAGGGCTACCGAGAGCCGTCGGTATGTAGCGCTAGAGAACCATCTTAACTACATCTATCACGCCGAGCGCGAACTCACAGAGAACGAAACATATGGAATAGCCTCGCTTTTCAACTCCGCATTGCTCGACCGCTACTTCCGAACACTCAGCGGGAACACACAGGTGAACGCCACAGAAGTGCGAACCATGCGGTTTCCAGACCTCGAGACCCTGGAACGGGTCGGTTGCCGAATAAGGCGGGTGCGAGACTTTTCAGCCAACGGCGCCGAACACCTTCTCCTTGAGGAACTGGGTGTAAACGACGTTCTTGGAGGATACCTTGAGGAGCATATTACTTGAGTAAGATAACCGAAGCGACCGAGATTCTCGGAGCACTCGGGCTTCCGCCAAAACAGCGAAACGAACGGTCCGCGCTGACGTTGCTAGCCCTTGGTCAGATCGGCCCGAGAGCGTGCTGGGCCGAGGTGCAGAGACCGCTCCTGCGAATTTGGGACATCATGGGGTTTATGCGTGACCGATACAACAAGGACTACGCTGCCAACAGTCGTGAGACCATCCGGCGCCAGACGATTCATCAGTTTGAGCAGGCACGCATCGTTGACCGGAATCCTGACGACCCTTCTCGCCCAACCAACAGCGGCAAGACTGTCTACGCCCTCACGGATGACGTACTGGGCGTCCTCCGTTGCTATGGCACGCCGGCATTTGACAAAGCCGTCACAGGTTTCATCGAACGATTTGGGTCGCTGCAAGCTGCATATGAAGGAAGCCGTGCTCGGCACCGAGTGCCGCTCAAGATGCCTGGGCGTTCAATAGTCTACCTATCCCCTGGGAAACACAACCAACTCCAGGTCGCCGTCGTCAAGGAATTCGGACCACGTTTCGCACCCGGGGCGAGCGTTCTTTACGTGGGGGACACAGCCCTCAAGCATGTGATCTGCGGAACTGCAGACCTGGCTGACCTGCACATCCCGATCACGCAGCATGACAAGCTTCCCGACGTTGTCCTCTATATGAAGAAGCGTAACTGGCTCTTCCTGATCGAAGCCGTGACAACCCACGGCCCAGTCGACCCGAAGCGACATCGCGAGATAGAGCGGATGCTCACGCAGTGTCCAGCCGAGTGCGTCTACGTGACGGCTTTCCTCGACATGAGCACATTTCGCAGATACGTGGGAGACATAGCCTGGGAAACCGAGGTCTGGATCGCCGAGCACCCTGATCACATGATCCACTTTAACGGCCCGAGGTTTCTCGGGCCATATAAACCGCGGGCGCGCTGATCGCGAGTTCCTTGACGCTTACTCAAGGTAAACACAAGCGGGATCGGAACCAAGCGAAGCTCGGAGGGCGGTGAGCTCGCTTGGTCTGCGATCCCGCTGATCGGGCGAGGTACGGTTGAATCTCTACCCGTTTTCAGTCTCGAAGCGTGTACTCCGCGTACTCGGGGTACCACATGGACTCGGCAACCGTCTGATCGATCTCTTCGTCGGGGATTCTGCGGCCGGCGATCTCGCGGCGCTGGGCCTCACGGACGACGGCACAGGCGATGGCCCGGCTCACCTCGCGTAGTTCGCTCTGATCGGGATAGATGGCTCCGATCTTCAGGCGATCCTCCGACAGCTTGGACGCCAGGGTGCGGGCCGCGACCAGGAACATTGCATCGGGGACCTCGCGGATCTCGGACACGATGCACCCAAGCCCGACGCCGGGGAAGACGAACACGTTGTTGCCCTGGCCTATAACGTGCGTCTTGCCCTTGTATTCGACGGGGTCGAACGGGCTTCCTGTGGCGACGATGGCCCGTCCGTCAGTCCATCGGATGGCCTCAGCCGGTGTGCACTCCGCCTTGGAGGTCGGGTTGCTGAACGGCAGGATGATGGGGCGATCCACGTGCTCGGCCATCTCCCGCACGATTTCCTCGGTGAACACACCAGCCATGGCGGTCGAGCCCAAGAGGATCGTGGGCTTGATCTTACGAACGACCTCCAGCAGGTCGATGGTTTCCTCGGGGACGAACCCGTAGTGGGCCATGGCTTCCGGGTCGAACGCGAACTCGCGTTTGTGCTCGTCCTTTATGGTGCGGCCCTGGTAGAGGAGTCCACGGCTGTCCAGGAAGGCCTGTGCCCGGTGGATCCTCTTCTCGTCGGCGCCTTCCTCCCGCATGTGCGTTCGGACAAGTCGCCCGATGCCGACACCGGCAGCTCCGGCGCCCATGTAGACGAGGCGCTGATTGCTGAGCTTCTGGCCTGTAATCCGCAGGGCCCCGAGGATTCCGGCCAGAGCGACACCGGACGTACCTTGAATGTCGTCGTTGAAGCAGGGAAGGACCTTACGGTACTTGTCCAGATTCCGGAAGGCGATGTCCTTGAAGAAGTCCTCCCATTGGAGCAGGGCGTGGGGGAAGACCTCCTTGACGGCGTTGACGAAGTTCTCAATGAACTGGTCGTAGGGCTCGCCACGCAAGCGGCGATGACGCCAGCCGATGTAATGCGGATCGCTGAGCAGGTCGGCGTTGTTCGTTCCTACGTCAAGGCTGATGGGCAGGCACTGCCATGGCGGAATCCCCGCCCCGCCGCAATAGAGGGCGACCTTGCCGATGGGGATGCCGATTCCACCAGCTCCCTGATCACCCAGGCCAAGGATTCGCTCATTGTCGGTGACGACAATGAGCCGGACATCGTCTAGCCCAGCGTTGCGGAGCAGCTCGGGCATACGACCGACATCCTCGGGAGTGATCCAGATGCCACGTGGTCGCCGGAAGATGTGGCTGTATTCCTGACATGCCTGGCCAACCACCGGTGTATAGACGATCGGCAGGAGTTCCGCAAAGTTCTCCACGAGCAGGCGGTAGAACAGCGTTTCATTGCGATCCTGCAGGGCGGCCAGTCCGACGAACCGCTCCATGTCGTTGTTTTTTGCCTGGTGGTGCTCATGCTCCAAGGTTACCTGCTCTTCGATGGTGAACACTTTCGGGGGCAGCAAACCGTCAAGCTTCAGCATTCGCCTCTCGGCTTGGGTGAACGCCGCCCCCTTGTTGAACATGGGATTCCGCAAGAGTCGGGCGCCAGTGTACGGGACCTTGAGTTTGTTGTGCTTGTTGTCCCTCGTGCGTGTCGTTGTTTCCATTTTGTTTTCGCCTTCGGTGAAAATAACCCCTGATCGGCCATAAAAGCAGCCAAGCCGCATAAGCCGTGCTGTTAGCGGTTTTTGACTGCAAATTCGGTGCCGTCCGCCGTCCTTCCGTCGATGTTGGGGAGAAATCCCTCGGAAGTTGCGCATGCCCCCGCTGGGGTACGCATGGCGGGTCTTCAACGAAGCTGGTACGCCGCGCTGTCCGGGTCGCGGGGCCTGAGCGAGCGTTTCGGGAGGCTTATCCCTTTGGGGCTTGGGCAGCCCGTCACCACTAGGCTGCCGGTTCGCGGCCGACGTCCATGCTCCGTCCCCCCGGGGGACCCGTAGAGACAAGCATGAGGGAGCACCAAGAGCTTGCTTCCGGCATGTGAATCGCGGCAAATCACACGCGAGGCGTGCGAAATCCGCAACGATTCCCGTGCGGACCACTTCACCGGACCGTCGTGATGCTCTCCGAAATCCAGTGGCGGCGACCTCGATTTCATACGCTCTTGGCCAACGTGGAGACCGAGAGGGGTCGAATAACTTACAGCAGGTGAACCGTTGCCTAAAGGAGATGACGGGGCCCCAGGCTCCCGGGCTGACGGAGGGCGATTGGAAGTCCCAGAACCTCGTTCATCACGACCGCACGTCGGAGGGTCTTTTGCGTGGGGCGGCGTATCGTGCCCGCGACCGCTTTCCGCTCGGGGGCGTCGGGTTCCGCTACGAGTTCCACCTCGACATGGCCTAATCGGTCCTCGATGGCGTCGATGAAGTGCTCGCCGCTGATCGCCAATTCGGACTCGAGTTGGCCAAGGCTTTCGCTCACGGCTTCGTCGACGAGCGTGTCCTCTTGATCCAGCTGCGAACTGAGGCGTCCCAAATGGTCCTCTGTCTGGCCCGTTTGCGGCTCGTGCGGCGGTTTGGGAGACGGACCGGTAACGACCTGTTCCCCCGCACGGGGCGGTCGCTGAGCCGTTTGCCAGGAGTCTCGTGCAGATCGCGTTGATGACGCTGGTTGGCGAGCTGGCCTGCTTGGTACGCCGCTCGGTGGTGGTTGCGGCGGCCTCCGCGTTTGAGAGACCGGTGGCCGGTGCGGTCGGGCAAGTGGAGGTCGAGTTACGGACGGCGTCGGAGTCGGCGGTGGACCGGTCCTAGGCGGTCTGCGGGTTGGTGGCCCGCCGCCGGTGGGTCGCTGACCCGGGGGACGCGTCCTCGTCGCCTGTTCCCCCTTCGGGCTGAATACCTCGATCAGCTTCTTGGAAACGGCCCCGAGGGCGGAACCGCCTACAATAAGGACGAGGATGATGATCTCGACCCAGTCATCGAAGCGCTGCTGTGCCATAAGACGTCTGTCAACTCACGGATACCGTCGCTCGGGGTCCCGTCCGTGCACAAGGGACCCCTGTGCGGACACCGACCTTCGTCGCGTTGCAACACGAGTGCGGATCGTCAAGATACTCCATCGGCGGCGCCACGCAAGCTGCTGGAGAACCCCACCGCACGAGAAGTGACAAAACGACATACGCTCACACAGTTTGTGGCGGTTGGGCACCGCCCGGCGTGAAAGAATGGAGTCGTGGGCAGTTGCCGTTGCCCTCGTGTCATTGCTCCTGAGGCCTGCATGCGCAGAATTCTGGTCCGGTGCACCGGCACTCCCTCAGACCGTCGCAGGTTGCCTTGTCGGGTCCGCTGGTGCAGGTGTCGTGGGCGGAGCAGCAGCACTGCGGACAGTTCTTCGGACAGCAATTCATCATCGGAGGCCATGGCCCGTCCTTTACGGAATCACCGCAGCCCGGCCGAAGGTACAGCTGCTCGACACCTGCCATCTGGTGCTGGCTTAGCGGAGTGAGGCAGAGCCAGTACAACTCGGCAGGGTCCTCGACCGTGCTATCCGACACAAAACGCATGCCCGTGACTCCTTTCGAGTCCAAAAGAAGCACGGCGATCCGATCTCGCAGGTCGATCAAGGCGACGCCCTCGAGAGCAGCAAGATCCGCAATACGGGGTTCGGTGAGTTCCTCTATTCCCAGATCCAGGTCGATGGGTGCGCCGCGGTCGTGAACAGTGGCACCGAACACACCCCTCAGGGCCCGGAGCGCATCATCCGTACCCCAGATCCAAACCACAACGCCTTTGTCAACGGTTGCGCCGGCGGTTTGGAACGACCCTGGCCCCGGTTTCGACGCGAGAAGCAACTCATGGAGGACCTCCTCGCCTTCTTTGATTTGGATGAGCGTGTGCTGCTCGCGATGCTTGGCGGTGCAGAGGGTCCTGCCACTGAGGTCTAAGGGGCAGGTGGCGCGGGTGAGGGTGATGGACGAGATCTCATCGCCTGTTTGCAGCCGCGTGCCTCGGTTGTTGTCAGCGATCGTATGCCCCAATCCCCACGTCAGCCCGCAATGAGGATGAATCCAAGTGCCTTTGTCATGTTCATGGCGTGTCTCCGTCCTGAAATGTAAGCGCACCGGGGGGACACGACGCGAGGTCCCCACGCGTTCTCTCTGTTCGACATCTTGACACATTTTCTGGAGCTAGTCAAGTTGTCTTGAAAAAAAAATGAAGTAGGAATGACTTATGCTCTGACCGGCTGGGTCCACTTACGGCAAACTCGAAATGTGCGAATTGACCACAGGCAGGCGCCGCAGCCCACAAAGGGCCGAATTCCGCCCCTGCGGCCGGTCGGCACACGGGATGCTGGAACGGGCCGCGTTTGCCAGCCTCACCGCCCCCTTACAGATTCATCCGAGCGCGCGGATCGTGAGCGTCCGGAGCGTCGTTTAGCTCTTGTGCTCGGTGGGTCCCTCGCCCCTTCCGATGGAATCGCGCATGGTGGTATCAGCCTGGATGTTCTTCATGCGGTAGTAGTCCATGATTCCGAGGTTTCCGCTTCTGAAGGCATCAGCCATGGCCTTGGGCACCTCGGCTTCGGCCAGCACCACCTTGGCCCGGTTCTCTTCGACCTTCGCCCGGTTCTCGGCGGCCTGAGCGATGGCCATGGCTCGGCGTTTTTCCGCCTCGGCCTGGAAGCGACGCTTGTCTGCTTCGGCTTGGTCTGCCTGAAGCTTGGCACCGATGTTGCTACCCACGTCGATATCGGCGATGTCGATGGAGAGAATCTCAAAGGCCGTTCCCGAGTCCAGTCCCTTGGCGAGCACCGCCTTGGTGATCAGGTCGGGGTTCTCCAAAACTTGTTTATGCGTATCGGCGGAGCCGATGGCGCTGACGATGGCTTCGCCGACGCGGGCGATGACCGTCTCTTCGGTGGCACCACCGATGAGCTGGCGGATGTTGGTTCGGACGGTGACACGTGCCTTGGCTTTTAGCTGGATACCATCCTTCGCCACCGCATCGATCGTCGTCTTGCCCAGCTCTGGATTCGGACAGTCGATGACCTTGGGGTACACGCTGGTACTCACGGCGTCGATGATGTCACGCCCGGCGAGGTCGATCGCGCACGTCTTCTTCCAGTCGAGGTCGATCACCGCCCGGTTGGCGGCGATCATTGCGCGACTGACGTTTGGGACGCGGCCGCCGGCGAGATAGTGACTCTCGAGGTCGTTGGTGGTGATGTCATGGATGCCGGCTTTGACGAGCTGGATCTTGGCTACCACGATCGTCCTGAGGTCGACTTTGCGGAGGCGCATACCGATCAGGTCAGCCATGCTCACCCCGGCACGACTAAAGTAGGCCTGAAGCCACAGACCGATGAACTGGGCGAGGATCACGAGAATGACCAGCCCGATGACGCCAGCCACGATCGCCACGATCATCCAAACGGTCCAACCAGATGACTGCGCCAAAGCAAGAGAGGTGTTCACATCCATGATCTTGAACCTTTCCAAAGCGTTCTCGTCACCGCATCCAAGCCTGAAACCCGTGATGCTCACCCGGCAAGGATCAGCACATCCTCAGGTAACGCCAGTTCTTTCTCCCGGACGACCAAGATATCGCCCGAGATACGGATGGCTCCAACCCGGGCTCCCGGGCGGAATCATACCAGACTAACGGATGGAGGGGATGCACTGCACTAGGCTTTCTTCTCCTGAACCGCCAAGTTGCTGCCGGATATCCGTATCCCTTCGACAGTGACCCCGGCGTCGATCATGCCGAACTCGGCGACGCAGGAGACGCGCTTGCCGTCGAATTCGCAAATGCCCGCCGGTCGAAGCAGTGTTACGCTTCGACCTGTCTGGCCGATCAGGCGACTGAGCTCGTCGACGGGCACAGAGCTGTCGGAGGTCGTGGCCACCGGATTGGGTGGTGCGATTCGTCTTCCGATGGGTGTCAGATGCCAGTACTTGATCGCCACAAACGCGAAGGCAGGCACGAAGACGAGACAGGCGAAGACGGCGATGATTCCCGCCTCGCGGCCGCCGTAGCTAAAAGTTCTCACGATGGCGGCGATGAGAAACCCGATCCCGGCGACAGAGAGGACACCATGCGACGGGATGAAAATCTCCGAAACGAGGACCAGCACGCCAGCCGCGTACAGGATCACCAGAATGGCTACGTCGGACATCGAGAGTGCCTCTGGGTTTACACAACGAACAACCTACTTCACCGCCCGAACCACGACGCGATTCCCACGTCGCTCGATGACCTCGATCTTCGCACCGACGTCAAGATACTCACCCTGGGTGACGACGTCGACCAGTTGCGAGCCAAAGCGTGCCTTCCCGGCGGGGCGTAGGGTCCCTGCGGTCTCCCCGATGTCGCCAATCCGGGCTGCTCCGCGGTAGGGATCGTCAACTTGCACCTCGGATGGGGTCGGGTTCGGCGGAACGATGTTGCCCAGAACCGGGATGCGCGGCAAAAACCGGCTCAGCATGGCGATCCCGATTAGCGACGCAAACATCGAACAGACCAAGGTTATGATCCCGACTTTGAGCGCGTCGATCGCCGACGGCAGGGTCGGGATGTAGAGCGGCCGGTTGGGCAGGTCAGGGATGAATGTTGCCAACAGGCCTATCAGCAAGAGAGCGATCCCCGTAATCCCAGCTACCCCGAATCCGGGAATCACGAACACCTCTAGGCCGATCAGGAGCAGGCCAACAAGGATAAACAGGATTTCCCAGACGTTTGCGAGGCCGGTCATGTAGGGTGCACCCACAAAGATGGCCAGGCAGATCAAAGCGACCAACCCGGGCACGCCAACGCCCGGGGTGTGGAACTCGACGTAGGCGCCCAACATGATGAGCAGCAAAAGAAAACCACGGACCCACATGGAGGTCATCCACAGGGCCAGGCTCTCCGACCACAACGGGTTGATACGGATCAGAGAGGTGAGCTGGTAGCGATCGCGCACCTCCGATTCGCTTGTGGCGATCCCTTTGCTGAAGCCATACGCATAGGCCTCGCTAGCCGACATCTGCAGGAGCTGATCATCTCGTACGGTCGGCTGAATAGCGTCCACCTCCATATCGAGAACGACATCGTAGTACTTCTTGACGGGCCTCCACTTCGATTCCGACCCGGATGCGTCTGCTGTACTCGATACCGTGGGTGCCTCCTCCATCTTGCCCTTTTCAATATCCGTATCGGCATCCGCGTCGGCGTCCTTATCCTGCTTGGCGTCTTGAGGACTTTCGGTCTCCCCGAGGAGCTTGACCTTCTCCTCACGAAAGACAAACTTGCGTTCACCGGTCTCGATGTTCTCGAGCCACCAGACCTCACGCTCGGGGTCGACGAAGGCCTCACACAACACCTGGCTATACCCACGGAGTCGGGCGGACTGTCGCACCTCGGCTAGAACGGGGGTCGTGAGCTTGGGTTTCAGATCTTCGGGGATGGCTTGCGGGCCTATGGGGTTTCCGAAAATGACTTGGGCATCACCGATCCGTGAGGATCGGGCCATGATGATCTCGCCGCACGAGATGGCGACGAGGGCTCCCCCGGAGTGGGCCGTGGTATTGACCCAGGCAACCGTCTTGATGTTCTTGGGCAGGTTCCGGATGTAGTCCGAGATCTTGAAAGTGCTGGTCACGAGGCCGCCGGGTGTATCCAGTTCAAAAATGATCGTCTTGGCACCGCGCTCGAGAGCCTCGTCGAGGCGACGCTTCACGCTCTCGACGGTGATGTCCGTGATCTCGGTGTGGATTGGGATGATCACACCGAGGCCGTTTGATGCGTCGATCGCCGTAGGTTCCGTGCGTGCCGCGGCGTCGAGGTCTGGCGTATCGGCTAGCGCGTCAGCCTGAATGCGCAGGACCCCGGCAGCGATAAGCAGGCTGCCACACGCCGCCCTCACCACAGCCGATCTTGGGCTTCCAGAAGCATACATGACAAGTGCCCCGCGAAATGCGTGCCGTCCCGTGCGCAGGCTCCGTGCACGCCCTGTTGATTTTACGGCACCGGTCCTTTATCGGCAAGTTGAATGATTGGCGGCGTTTGTAGACGGTGCGGTGCCGGGCGCGTTATTTGCACAATTTCTTGCGTCTCGGGCGCCTCCTGTGGGGAGGCGGCTTCCCCTTGCGGGCAGGCGGCTTCCCCTTGCAGGGGGGCGGCTGCCCCTTGCAGGGGAGCGGTTGTTCTCCACCATTCGATGGTTCGGCGTAAGCCATCCTCAAGGTCGACGGCGGCTCGCCAACCCAGAAGCGTGGTCGCCCGAGTGGTGTCGAGCCGGCGTCGCGGCTGGCCGTCCGGCTGGGAGGTATCCCACAGTATTTCCGCGTCGAAGCCACAGAGGCGTGCAATCAGGTCAGCCAGATCGCAAATCTGAATCTCACGACCTGTGCCCAGGTTGATCGGTTCCGAATCGTTGTGCTTCTCAGTTGCCCGGACGATGGCATCGGCAGCGTCGTCCACGTAGAGGAACTCGCGGCTCGCCTGACCATGGCCCCAGCAAGTAACCGAGCGGGTCTGCGTGTCGACCGCCTCGCAGAACTTGCGAATCAGAGCAGGAATCACGTGGGAAGTCTCAACGTCGAAGTTGTCACCGGGGCCGTAGAGGTTGACGGGTATGAGATATATCCCATTGAAGTCGTATTGTGCCCGGTAGGCGCCGATCATCACCCCCAGTGCCCGCTTGGCGACACCGTAAGGGGCGTTCGTTTCCTCGGGATATCCCTTCCAGAGGTCCTGCTCACGAAACGGGGTCTGGCAATGCTTGGGATAGGCGCAGACGGTGCCGACCTGAACGAACTTCTCGACCTGCCGTCGCCGGGCCTCTTCGATCAGATGCAGGCCCATGGCCATGTTGGCGTAGAAGAAGCGGCCTGGTTGCCTTCGATTTGCACCGATGCCTCCGACCTGCGCAGCCAGGTGAATGATGATGTCTGGCTGGGCCGCATCGAACATCCGGGCGACATGGTCCGCTTGCGTCAGATCGAAATCGCGCGAGCGGGGCACGAACAGATCGACGACGCCTCGTTGCGCAAGGCGCTCGCACACGGGACGACCGAGGAAACCGGCCCCGCCGGTGACGCACACTCGCTTATTGACCAAGAGCGACGACATCGGGTAGAGAGTCCCACCGTGCCTAATACGTCAGGACGGCACCACTCACTTATTCGTTTCGGGCAACCACCTGCCCTTTCTTCAGAACTGTTTGGACGCAGTTTCGGCCGTCGGGTGGCACGGGTCCGCCGCAGGCGGCCCCGTGGCCAGAATGCAGGTGTGTGGGGCGGTCCCGATCGCAATCTCGAAACGTGCCACCAGGGGCGCTATCCGAGACCACGCGTCAACGCCGCTCGGGTGTCCTGCACGTCGTCGAAGCGCCAAACCCGTCTTGGGTTTCAAGCAGCCCCAAAGGCACTTATTGCGATCAGCAGGGTGGCGAATGCGCCAATAAGGGTGGCCACGGTCAGGACACCGTTGAGCCAAACGAGCCGCTTGTTCAGATCAGTGCCGGACTTGATCCCGTTCGACAGTGCCGATGTCAAGTCCGTGAGGCGCGCCTCCAGGTCCTGGGTGCACCGGACAACTATCCCCATCCTCTGTTGTTCAAAAACTGGAGAGGCAACGTTTGCAGTCTCCGGAAGTTCAGACAAAAGGTCTTCTTTTGTCTTGTCCTTGACGTATCCATCTGATGACAAGCGTAGGTCTCCTTCCGATACGCTCTCGATCGAGGCGACACTGCCGTACCATCGAGCACCTCTGCCCCGCCACAATCTCTCGCACGGTAGCGCCTAGGACTCCACGGGTCAACTTCGTCGACCCGTGCCACCCGTTCACGGTGGGGGATCCGGTGGGGTGGCGTCCATTTCGAGCTTTACGTCGCCCAGCCCTGCGTACCACCGCGCGCTCGACCATGCCCAATCCGTAGGTGTGTCCACGAGTCCCCGGCGCACTGGGTTGGCATGGATGTAATCGACACAAGCCCACGCCGTCCGAGGGCTCATGATACTGCGATCATAACCACCACCCTGCTGCCAGAAGCGATGCACTGTCCGCCCCTTTGAATCCGCGGCTCGAAGACGGTCCAGCCATTCCGGCGTGTTCTTCTTGAGGTAAGCAATGGCCCGCTGCGCGACCGGCTGTTTGACGCGCTTCAGGATCATCGCCACGCTAACCTTGTCGGTTCGAGGCAGCAAGAGCACATGGACGTGCTCCGGCATTATCACGTAAGCCCAGAGTTCGAGATCAAGCGACCCGCGTGCCTGGCTCAGGGCATCAATCACCCATTGGCGCGAACGGCTTCGGGAGAGGAGCGGCAACGCTCGATAACATGAAAAGGTCAACTCGTGTGCTTGACCCGGGGCATCGCAGCTTCGGCGGAACTTGCGAACTCTACCATCGGGGAGACGCATAGTGCGGGTATTATAAGCTGCGTTGATGAAACGGCATACCCCACGGGTCAGCCTGTGGAGGGCTGGTGCCACCCATCATGTCGCGGATGCCCCTGCGGTGGACTCATGCCACCCGGTCCCCACGGGTCCCCCTGCGGTGGACTCATGCCACCCGGTCCCCACGGGTCCCCCTGCGGTGGACTC
>CAYOQG010000050.1:16112-23606 GCA_964405925.1 uncultured Phycisphaeraceae bacterium
ATGCCACCCGGTCCCCACGGGTCCCCCTGCGGTGGACCCGTGCCACCCGTGGGGCTCTATTGGTTGGAGGCTACGTTCACACCTTTTTTGATCACCGTGCGGACGCAGTTTCGCCCGGGCTCGTAGAGCCATCGTGCGAGGTTGGGGACGTCGAGGACGACGAGGTCGGCCGGCAGGCCGGGCTTGATCGCCCCCAGACGGTCTTGGCGGGCCAGGGCCGCTGCCGCGTTGGCGGTTGCCGCAAGGAGCACTTCTGTCGGTGTCATGTGCATTTGAGTGCAGGCGATGGACATCACCTGCGGCAGCGACTCCATCATGGCTGAGCCGGGGTTGTAATCGGTGGCCAGGGCGATCGGTAGGTCCAGCTCCAGCAGCAGACGCGCAGGGGCCTGGTCAACTCCGAGGAAGAACGAACAACCGGGAAGCAAAACACCCACGCACCCGGCTTTCTTCATCGCGGTGATCCCGCCGTCGTCAATCATCTCGAGATGATCGGCGGAGACGGCACCGACTTGTGCCGCCAAGCGGCTGGCACCCATCTGGGTGATCTGGTCCGCGTGTACTTTGGGCAATAACCCGAATTGCTTCGCCGTTTGCAGGACCCGCCGTGACTGTGGGATGTCAAACGCAGTCCGTTCACAGAAGACATCGCAGAACTGGGCGAGGTGCTGGTCACGGATGTGGCTTAGAACCACTCCTTCAAGGACCAGGTCGAGGTATTCGTCCGGGCGGCCTGCGAACTCGCCGGGTGTGGTGTGCGCAGCCAAGTAGGTGGCAACAAGCTCGATCGGTTGGCGGTCGTTCAGCTCGCGGATGGCTTCGAGCATCTTGATTTCGTCGTCGACGTTGAGCCCATACCCGCTCTTGATCTCGACGGTGGTGACACCGTTGTGCAGCATCCTTTTGAGCCGTGGAAGGGCAAGCTCAACAAGCTGCTCGCGTGACGCTGCACGGACTGCGTCCACCGTCACCCTTATCCCTCCACCGCTTTCGGCGATTTGGGCGTACGATTTGCCTTCGAGGCGTTGAACGAACTCGGTCTCGCGGGTACCCGCGAAGACGGTGTGGGTGTGGCAGTCAATCAGTCCAGGCACGACGCAGCCGCCACGGGCGTCGAGGAGGTCGCATTCAGCCGGTGCGTTCAGATCGGTTTCGGGCCCGCACCAGGCGATGCGATCGCCGTCGATCAATACCGCAGCCGATGGAACGGTCTTGACGCGTCCCATCCAATGCCCGCCGACGGGGCCTGGAGGAACGACCACAAGCTCGCCAATGTTGCGAATAGCCAACATATTGCCTTCGACTCCTGAAAGAGTAACTCCGATGGACATCGGAGCCGTACACCACACAATAATCGAACAGGACGCGGACCGGAACCGTCGAGGCAGCCGTGGTTGAATGTTCAGATAGCCAAGTGCAGGATGCGGGCGGCGACGCTTCCGCGGCGCCGCAAGTGGATCGCACACACTCTGAACGGCGTTGGTCTGCCCCAGTCGCCTTTTTTGCGTCGCCGTTGCTTCCCGCGACGACCGCACGACGAACACGCCATCTCTCACTTGGCCGGGCGTGGGACGTTCATGCAGTGTCGGGACTGCTGGCGGTAACGGTAATCCTCTATGCCGTTGGTTGGAGCAAGACCAGCACGCCAAGTTTCTGGGATCTGGTGTTCGAGGTCGGCATCCTGGTTGGAAGCCTCTCGGATGCGCTGAGCCGGGACCCGTTCGGGGCGGTTCTTGTAACGGGGTCGATCATTGTGGGGATTGAGGTCGGGTTTGTGGTGCTGGCGTGGCTCGTGATGCCCTGGGGTGCGCGGGATGAGCCCGTTCGAGAGAGCTATCGAAACGCGCTGCGACAGACGTGGCTTCGGACATCACATGTCATTGTCGTTGTCCTCCTCGGCGATATGGTCATGATCGCGTCGGACGACATTGCGGCTTGGATCGTTGGGCCCCGATACTCGGATTCGCAGATGTACTCTATGTACGATCCGGTGCCCGAGATCATGGTTTCTTCTACGTGCGCCTCATTGTCCCTTTGGCTGTTTTGGGGGCTGTTGCGAGGTGTTGGGGCAACTAGAGAGACGGTTCCAATCGCTCGGCCGCCGACTTGTGAGGCGTGCGGTTACAACCTCACGTCGATTTCGATGGAGAGTCGGTGTCCTGAATGCGGTGAATCGGTCCTTTCATCGCTGGGCTCTGACTCTCGGCGCGGAACGAGGTGGCAACAAAGACATCGCGTCGGTCGGGTTGGGGCATGCGCTCAGACATGCATGCAAGCGCTGACGCAACCGCGTGCCATCGGGCGCGAGCTGCAAATCTCATCACCTGGCACAGACCATCGTCGGTTTGTTGCGCTGCACGCACCATTGATCTTCCTTATCGGGGCATCCAGCATCCCGACTCTGTACTACATCGATACGGGAGAGAATCCGTTCAAGGAGGAGTATGGAATCATGTATATCGTTAGCCCCGTCATGGCGACACTCTTAACGCTTGGTGCCTTGGGGCTCATGCTTTTCGCGGCGAACGTTGTCGGGTTGCTCTACAGCCTCCGCGAGAAGCGTAACCTACAGCCGGCGTCGATGCAGATGGCGGCGTATCTGACTCCCTATCTTGTGCTCTGGTTATTGTTTGGCGTGTTCAGTAGTGCCATGATGTTCGTGCTCGACCATGCGATGTTCTTGGAGGTGTTGGCGGAATGGCTGTATGTCGATGAGGACGTTTGCGCGTTCACGCTGTGGTTGGTCCCCAACCTTGTATGGTTTTACGGGTATTTCGCGCTGCTTGCTCGGGGGACATTGAGCACGCGATACGCGAATCGCTGACGAGCAAACGTCGCTAGCGTTCGCCGAGGCGGGCGGGCATGTCGGCCAGGACATAGGTGACAGCCGCTAACACCGCGACATTGCGCGACAGGTCGTTAGCATCCACCTTGTCCAGCGTGTCAGCGTGGCTGTGGTGGTAGTCGAAGTAGTGTGAGCCATCGGTGCGGTGTCCCAGAAGTACGAAACCCGCTTCGCGCATCGGGCCGATGTCGGCACCGCTCCAGCCGGTCGTGATATTCATTTCGCTCAGGTGGGGGGATAGCAGGTTAAGGATATCGCGCATTTGCTCGGCGGCGATGGCTTCGCGGTCCTCATTTTGGCATTGGACCGAGTATCCGGTCGGTCTGAACACACCACTGTCAAACTCGATGGCGGCCACGTGGTTGTCCAGCTCGTCGGCGTGGTCTTTCGCGTACGCGTTCCCGCCGCGTAGACCGTTCTCTTCGTTGGTCCAGAGAACGACGCGGATGGTGCGCCGTGGGATCATGTTCAGCTTCCGGAGGACGTTGATGACCTCCATCGCGGCGACGCAGCCGCCTCCGTCGTCGTGGGCGCCGTGGCCGACGTCCCAGGAATCGAGATGACCGCCGATGACGACGACCTCGTCCGGAAGGGTCGAGCCGCGGAGCTCACCGATCACGTTGGCGGACTCCGCGTCGGGCAGCGTCTTGGCTTCCATCTGAAGGGTGACAACAGTTGGCACTTTCCGATCCTGCAGTCGAGCGAGCATCTGAGCATCTTCGAGAGAGACAGCAGCCGCAGGGATCTTGACACTTGCGTCACCGTATTGCATAGCGCCGGTATGCGGTGAACGCAGGCTTCTCGCCGTAGCTGACCGAACCAGGCAGGCGACGGCGCCCTTTTCGGCGGCGAGCCGTGCCCCGTGCGTGCGGTATTTTACGGCGGCTCCGTAACCGGACCCGTGGCCTGGGTCATAAGGAGGCATAGCCTTGTTGAACAAGACGATCTTGCCGCGTGCACCTTCGCCGAGGGCATTAAGGGCATCCTCATCCTGCACGACGACAACCGGTGCGGTGATGCCTTCGGGCGGTGTTGAGACAGAGCTACCAAGCCCCAAGATGTGCAACGGTTCCAGACGCGGTTTGATCATGGTGGCGGATTCCCGGCCTCGGACCCAGTGCGGGACCGTGACCTTTTCATGATGCACGTTCTCGGCTCCGCTTTTCCGAAGCGTTGTCAATGCCCAGTCGATGGCCTGATCGAGCTGCGGCGAACCGCTGAGGCGGTGGCCGATCTCAAGGCAGAGCTCCTCCAACTTGTCGTAGGCGTCGTTGTCCGCGAGCGTGACTTGGACGATTCGGTCGGTTGCCTCGTGATAGCGGGTATCGATCGCTCCGCCCGCCGGGCGCAAGGGCGGTTCAGCCTCTGGGTACCCGGGCAAGGTGAGTGTCAGGGCTGCACAAATAGTGCCGTGAATGAGCTGCATTCCCATGGTGTCACCAATTGTAGGGTAAGTCCCGCGCTCCGCGCGAGAACAACTCCGATCCCGATCATCATTGGTTGCCGCGATTTTATCTGCCGGGTCCGGCGCGTCCACGTCCGTTGGGCCAAGAACGCTGGCACCGAAACGATGTTTTGCCGAAAGAATGAACACCTTCGAGGTGGTCGTCGTTAATACCGTATCCCCGCGAGAGGGCAGTTTGCAGCCGCGAGAGGGCCTGGCAGTCGGTTGAAAAATGTAGCGACACCCCTCGTGGATGGCGTTGGACCCGCTTTTTTCGTCACCCACAAGGGGTGACGCTACACCGTGGAATGTCGTCGGGTGTGTTTCAACAGGCTGCTAGACGAAAACGAGAAAGGAGCGGCTGGTCTAATCACGCCGGTCCCATAAGCAGCCCGGCGTTGAACGGGAGCCCGCTTTACGATACGCTGTCGCCTTTGGGGCGTTCGTTTTGCGGGGTATTCGGGCGCTTCGCAAAATGGTCGGAGACTGTCCCGGGGGAGTCGCCGCCATCGCCTCAGCCTGCCGCATGAAGGGCCCGTAAGCCATAAGGAGGAAGGACGACAGACGCTGTTATGCATCGCGCGGTGACGCATTCTATCAATCGTCCCATCCGCATTGTTGTGCTGGCGACTGTTTGCGTGATGGCGCTTCAGGACTATGCCCACGCCTACGTCGGGCCGGGGGCGGGGTTTGCGGTCGGCACCACGCTGTTTGCATTCTTCGTGGCCATGTTTTCCGGTCTGGCTGCGATCTTTCTGTGGCCAGTGCGGTGGCTTGCTCGCTTCATTCGCGGTCGACGCGCCCTTAGTCGCGCTCGGATCAAGCGAATCGTGGTGCTCGGACTTGACGGGATGGAGCCAAAGCTGGCGGAGAAGTACATGGCCGAGGGGAAACTGCCCAATTTGCAGAAGCTGAGGGAGACCGGAGCTTACAAGCGGCTCGGTACGACGCTTCCCCCGTTGTCTCCGGTGGCGTGGTCGACGTTTCTGACAGGGTGTAATCCCGGCAAGCACAACATCTTCGATTTTCTGACCCGCGACAGGCGCAACTACCTGCCATTGCTGTCGTCGGTGAGCATTCGCAACACCTCGCGGGTGCTAAAGATCGGATCGTATCGTATTCCACTCGGTAAGCCAGACATCCGATTGCTTCGTCGAGGCCAGCCGTTTTGGAGGGTTTTGGGGGAGCACGGGATTTTCAGCAACGTCATCCGGGTACATATCACGTTTCCGCCAGAGCGCTTTCGCGGTGTGTTGCTTTCGGCGATGTGCGTACCCGATCTCCGCGGGAGTCAGGGCACGTTCTCATTGTACAGCACACTGGAGCGCGATGAGAAGGACTATAGCAGCGGTGAGCGGATCCGTGTAAGACGGGAGGGTGACACCGTCCGCTCTTACCTGATTGGACCCGAAAACAGCATTCGAGCAAACGGTGGTCCGATGAGGTGCCCCTTCGAAGTTGCGTTCACGAAGAATGGCGAAGCCCGTTTGAGCGTGTGTGGTGAGAACCACCGGCTGACAAAGGGCGAGTTCACGCCGTGGGTACGCGTGACGTTTAGAGCCGGGCTAGGCATCAAGGTTTGCGGGATCTGCCAGTTCTTGCTCATCCGCACGGAACCTGAGTTCGAGTTGTACGTCACGCCGATTCACATGGATCCAGCCAAGCCGGCCATGCCCATTTCGCACCCGCCGGTGTACGCCACGTACTTGTCGAAAATGCAAGGACCTTACGCCACACTGGGGCTGGCGGAGGATTCCTGGGGTCTCAACACGGGCGTGCTCGACGACGAGGCATTCCTCCATCAGTGCCTGGAAGGCGACACGGAGCGTGAGAAAATGTTCTTCGATGCGTTGGAGAAGGTCCGGCGCGGGCTCTGTGTTTGTGTGTTTGACGGGACTGATCGTATTCAGCATATGTTCTGGCGCTACATTGATCCTCAGCATCCTGCGCGAGACGGTCAGGGGGGCAAAGAGCACCGTAACGCAATTGAGGAGTTGTATGTGCGGATGGACGATCTCGTCGGTCGCACGATGGAAAAGTGCAGCGATAGGGATACGGTGCTCATGGTTCTTTCGGACCACGGTTTTAATTCGTTCCGCCGTGGTGTCGATTTGAATGCGTGGCTCGAGCAGAACGGATACCTGACGATCAAGAAGGACGGGCGCAGCAAGAAGTACCTGGCGGGGGTAGACTGGTCCCAAACGATAGCCTACGCCCTCGGACTGGCGGGCATCTGGCTGAACATCAGGGGACGCGAGGCACAAGGGATCGTCGATCCTGCCGAGGCTCCGAGACTGCGTGACGAACTGTGTGCGAAGCTGACGGGGTTGCGCGACGAGCAGAGAGATGAGGTCGCGATCACTCGGGCCTTCAACGCACATCGAGTCTATCTGGGGCCCTACACGGCAGACGGTCCAGACGTCATCCCTGGCTACAACACTGGCTACCGCGTTGCGTGGGAGGCAGCCATCGGACAGCCAACAGACAAGATCTTTCACGACAACACCAAGGCATGGAGCGGTGACCACTGCATCGACCCGAAGCTTGTACCGGGCGTTTTGTTCTGCAACCGGCGGATCGAGACTGATAGCCCGCGTCTGATGGATATTGGTGCTACCGTGCTCGATCTGTTTGGGGTACCTGTTCCGGGCCAGATGGACGGTCGACCACTGAGTGTGGCGGATGCAGACGGGATTTTCGCATCGAGTGAATCGCCCGGTCATGAGAAAGATGAGAGTAATGTAGCCGTGCCTATGCCTGAGGCCAAGTCGGAGAGAATCACTTGCGAATCCTGAGGTCTGTGAGACTGCTGATCGCCACATTGGCTATAGCGACCATCGCCTTGATGGCGGTGGGGACTTCATCATGCCGGCAACAAATCCGTGAGTATCCTACCGTCGTCGTGCTTGGCTTCGATGGGATGGATCCGATTCTATGTGAACGGATGATGAATGCGGGTGAGCTGCCCCATCTCGACAAGATGCGCAAGAATGGAGGATATCGTCCACTGGGTACGACTATTCCTCCGCAGAGTCCAGTGGCCTGGGCAAGCTTCATCACCGGTGCCAACCCCGGTGTGCATGGAATCTTCGATTTCATTCATCGTGACCCCAGCAGGCAGTGTGCCCCTTTCTACGCGGCGGCGGAAACGGTTGGAGGTGAGGAGGGATGGGACATCGGGGACTACAAGGTTCCCCTCACATTC
>CAYOQG010000051.1:0-23141 GCA_964405925.1 uncultured Phycisphaeraceae bacterium
CATCTACGTCCGCCAAGAATACCCTCTGGCGGTCAAGCACCTTCAGAAGGCGATCGATCAAGCTCGCGAGCGGGGGCTGCTGGGCGAAGACATCCTTGGCACGGGGTTCAGTTATGACGTTCATATCGCCCGTGGCGGCGGGGCGTTTGTCTGTGGCGAGTCATCGGCGCTCATGAAGTCCGTAGCCGGAGAGGTCGGCGAACCGCGAGCCAAGTACATCCACTCCGTCATCCGCGGGCTTCACGATAGACCGACCGTGCTCAACAACGTCGAAACCTGGGCCGACATCCCCTGGATCATCACCGAGGGGGCTGACAAGTTCGCGGCACTAGGAACGAAGAAAAGCACCGGCACCAAAGCGTTTTCCCTGGTGGGAAAGGTCAAGAACACCGGCCTCGTCGAGGTGCCCATGGGCATCACCCTCCGGGAGATCATCTTCGACATCGGTGGGGGTATCATCGGCGATCGGCCTTTCAAAGCCGTGCAGACCGGCGGGCCTTCCGGCGGTTGTCTGCCCGAAAGCAAGCTTGATCTTCCCGTCGACTTCGACACGCTGACAGAAGCCGGCTCGATGATGGGCTCGGGCGGCATGATCGTCATGGACAACCGCACCTGCATGGTCGACACCGCCCGCTACTTCCTCAAGTTTTTGGTCGAGGAATCCTGCGGCAAGTGCGTCCCTTGTCGGGAGGGCGTCCACCAGCTTCATCAGATCCTCGAAGACATCTGCCGCGGCGACGGCAAACCGGGCAACCTCGAGAAGATCGAGTCTTTGAGCGATGTCATCGTGAAGGGATCATTATGTGCACTCGGCAAGTCGGCTCCCAACCCGGTGTTGAGCACTCTCCGGTACTTCCGCGACGAGTACGAAGCCCACATCCATGAGAAGAAGTGTCGGGCTGGTGTCTGCCGGAACCTGTTCGAGTTTACGATATCTCAAGAGAAATGTGCCGGTTGCGGACTCTGCGTAAAGGCCTGCCCCGTGGACTGCATCATCGGTGAGCTCAAAACCGTCCATCGGATCGACGGCAAAAGCTGCACCCGCTGCGGAGCCTGTAGGAACGTCTGCAATCTTGACGCGATAGAGGTGGTTTGATGACAGAGGCACAGACGGTCAGTGTGGAGATCAACGGCCGATGGTTCCATGCCCAGGAGGGCATGACCATCCTCGAAGTGGCCAAGCGAGAGGGTATCCACATCCCCACGATCTGCCACCACGAGGCCCTGGAACCCATCGGTGCCTGCCGACTCTGCCTGGTCGAGATCACCCACCCGGACTGGAAGGGCTGGAAGGGCCTCGTGACCGCCTGCCTCTACCCCGTCGAAGAGGGACTGATCGTCACCACCGACAACGAGGAAATCGCAAACGTCCGGCGAACGGTGCTTGATCTTCTGCTCGCCCGCTGCCCGAACGCGGAGTACATCCAGAAGCTTGCTGCCGAGCATGGTGTGAAGGCGACGTCGTATAAGAAGAGGGAAGCCGACACCCTGTGCATCTTGTGCGGGCTTTGCGTTCGCGTCTGTGCGGTCAAAGGATGCAACGCGATTGGCACCGGTGGCCGCGGAATCGAGCGGGACATTGTCCAGCCCTTCGATCAACCACCGCCCGATTGCATCGGGTGTGCGAGCTGCGCCCATATTTGTCCGACCGGTGCGATCGAGTACGAGGATACCGGCGAGGTCCGTAAGATTTGGGGGCATACGTTCAAGATGGCCAAGTGTGCGTCGTGCGGCCGACCCGTGATGCCCGAGCGGCAGCTCGAGTACGAAGCCAAGAAAGCCAACCTCGATCCCGACTACTTTGCGACTTGCCCGACCTGTTCGCAGCAAAGCACGGTCAAGACGATTCGATCCTCGTTCGATTTGGGAGCGATCCAGACTGATGCGTTTACCAAAGTCGCAAACTAAAGCGGTTGCCCAAACTGTGTTCCGAGCCGCGGGTTTCAACCCGCGCGGATTCGCGGTGCACGGGGCGCTCGCCTTCAAGGATATGCGAACGGCAAGGATACGAAGCGGTCTAACAGGAAGCGGTTTATGCAAAAGACATTGATCATTACTCCGTCCCGCTGCACAGCCTGTCGAACGTGCGAGCTGGCGTGCTCGTTCAAGCACATGGGCCCCCACGGGCTCGGCATCTCGCGTATCCGAGCTTTCATGTTCGGCGAGGGACTCAACCAGGTGCTCACCTGCTTCCAGTGCGACGACGCAGCCTGCGCCAGGGTTTGCCCTGTCGAAGCTCTGACCCGTAACGAGCTTACTGGTGCCATCGATGTCAACGAAGATCGCTGCATTGGCTGTGGCCTGTGCGCGATCGCCTGCCCCTTTGGCCACATGAACCGCGACGTCCACACCCAGATCGCCATCAAATGCGACCTCTGCCAAGGCACCCCCGCCTGCGCCGCCTTCTGCCCCACAGGCACGCTGGAATATAAATAGGGTGACTGCTCTTACCCCTCCCCCTCCCAGGGGGAGGTTGGGTGGGGGTAAAGATCATTCGGAACCGGACAGCACTCATGACCAGACCAACGTCGGTATCCCTCTGTCATGATGGGGCGAACGCCACCACCCCTCCCCCTGCCATGGGGAGGCAACGTGGGGGCGCAAAAGTTCCCGCGTTGGAAGCCTAAAAATGGCTCTGCGGGTAGCGTCAGGATAGGTCGACGGCGAATGTCGTGGCCACACGATCTGCGCGATCTCGTCCACTCGCCCCAAGCGTTGGGGCAGGGCTCGACCGCAGCGGTCCCGTACCTGCGCAGAATCGCAAGTAGGCCATGGGATGCGTTTCCCAGGCGATACGTGGATTTCATACAGCGAACAGCCGTTCGAGGAGAGTGCCGAGCGGATCGTGAGCGGTGGTTAGCGGTCGCCAGAACAACGGGGCTGCGATGATGAAGGCGAGGGCGAGGGCCGTGCACGCGTCATAACCGACGGCACCGCGAGCGAGACGTTTGGAGGTTGTGGTGATTAAAGCAGTCTCCATTCCCGTACGTCGCTCAACCACTCTCTTTCCCCCCTGGGCTAAGGGGGTTGGACGGGGCGTGGCACCAGCAAGGGGAGACGAAACCGCGGGGGCATCGCGGAGTGAGGATGAATGCCCAGTGTCACCAGATGATTTTAGTGCATGCTCGAGCAAGTGATGAGTGTGGGCGATGCGGCGGATGACGGTCGTGATGGGTAACGTGCCCAGCAGCCACAACGCAGCCGGAATGTGCCCGAAACAGGCACCTGCTAAGAACAGACCGCAACGTTCGCCGCGCTGCCAATACCCGACACCGCAATCGTCGACGAAGTTCTCCGCCCGCGCCTTTACGTAGCTGATCAGAACACCATTCGCAGCCGCGGTGATGCTAAGTGCCGCGCACGTGACGTTTCCCGTGTACGCGAAATGGATCGCACAGCCCCCAAAGATGAACAAATCGCTGAAACGATCGAGCGTGGAGTCGAGAAACGCCCCGAAGTCCGATCGCAGGTTGCCGATTCGGGCCACGGCTCCATCCAGCATGTCGCAGGCAAACGCGACGGTGAGCACGATCGCCGTCCAAAGAGGCCACCAACTCGACGTCCCCACTGCCCGGTTCGCTTCCCATACCGGTGCATGACCCGCACCCACGATCAGGCAGACCGACGCGACCCCGGTCAGCACGGTCCCGGCGACGGTTAGCATATTCGGCGTGACCCCCAACGCGACCAGCGCCCCAGCCACTGCGTCTCGCCATTTGCCTACGGTCGCACCGATGGCCCTCCCCGCACCCCCCCGACGTTGCCCTTGCCCTGACGGACCAGACCTGGCTGATTTGGTTCCTGCGTCGTTCATTCAGTCTCATTCGGCAAGCGCCTAACCCGAAACGCAGCCGGCTAGGTGGGCCCGAGAGAACCCTTAGCTCCGACCGGATGCTGTTGCAAGTCAAGCCCGGTATCCCGTCTAACGGGATATGTGCGTCGACTTTCCGGCCCGTCCTCGATCCGCGCGGGCCGGGTCCGCAGCTAGGGTCCCGCGCATAAAAGCGGGCCGCGCGTCACCTCGCCAGCGTGTGTAGCGTCTTGGTCAGGGTTTTGAGCCCGGCGGGGCCGGCCTTGCTCGTTACGTTGAACAGGGTGTTCATCACCTCACAGAAGTCGAGGATGTCGGCGAAGCGTTTCGCGTGGAGATTAGCCTGCTCGCGGGCCGGACCGCTAAGCGCGGCCTTGTCCTCGTCGATCATCTCGAGACAGCGCTCGATCGTTTCGACGATCGGCTGCACCTCGCGCCTCCGCCGTTCCCGGACGATGGTCTCGAACATCTGCCAGACGTCCGTCTCGGCTTCGAAGTACTCCTTTCGGTCGCCGCGTTGGTGCACGCGACAGACCAGGCCCCAGTTGACCAGCTCGCGGATGTTCATGCTGGCGCTTCCCCGGGAAACCGCGAGCTGCTCCATGACGTCATCAGTACAGAGCGGCTCGGTAGCCAAGTACATCAGGGCGTGGATCTCCGCCATCGTGCGACTAATGCCCCACGTGGCTGCCATCTCACCCCATCGCCGGATGAACAGGCTCTGAGCCGCCTGAAAATGGGTTTCCGACATGTGCAGTCCTTTCAATATCGCTTGAAATTGTGCCTGTAATAGGGGTTTCGTCAAGAGGCCGCGGTTGGCTTTTTGCCGCCCCGCAGCCAGGGCGGTTGCACGGGATGGGGCGCGTCCAACTACACTGTGGATGCCATTTCACCTGCTGGGCCGCCTCCGCTGCGGGATCCAGACCATGATTCGCATTGTGCCTTGCGGAGCACCATGTCACGGAGGTTTCCGGCGCAGGGTTGTACGGTGTCGGCCGGGATAGTAAATTAACCCGTTCGACCATCGGCAGGGGCCGGGGGCAGAGTTACAGGCGGGGTCCGCAACGACCATTAGAGACGCTAAAGATGCACTACCCACGACGCATCAGCAAGATAAAGCGGGCGCGAAAACAGGGTTTTCGTGCGCGAATGAGAACTTCAAACGGACGCAAGATGATCAATCGTAAGCGTCGGCATGGCTGTCATAGGGTCGGCGTGTGCTAAGCTCTTCCCGGTTTCAGACCTCGCACTTCGTGACCATCCCAGGAGTGGGTGCAAGTGCGCTGTTGTTCGGCCAACCCAAGGGGAGGCTCTTTGGAGTCGGTCTTTGGGAACCGGTGACCAACGCGATGGCGCGCTCGCGACTCCCTTCATGCCGCGAAGGTGCCTTTTGTCTGCCGGACTGCACGGCCTGTCGAGGAAGGTGGAGGCAGGGGTCGTATCGACGTCGATCCTCTCGCGATTGATCATGTTTGGTTTAAGGTTTGGTGCCGCTCGTGTGGAAGGTGCGGGGTCGGCCCGTACCCGCGGCGGTGTGTTTTTTTGGGCAGTGACGAAATAGGTAGGCGCTTCGAGATCGGCTCGCAGTGCCTTGAGGCTCGCTCGGACTCACGACGCGAGACCGATCACTGTGCGGAAGTCATAAGCGGTACGGCATGGTAAATCAGAACCTCATCTCCGATTTGGATGCAGAGGGTCAAGGGATTGACGCTGAGCTCGCAATGATGTTCGAGGAAGGTGACAGCGACCTTCAAGTTGGCGAGCTTGTTGAACAGGAAGAAGACGAATTCAAGACAGGGTCGATTCTCAAGGGGCGCGTCGTTGGCCGCGCCGGTGACGACATTGTTGTCGACGTGGGCTTAAAAAGCGAGGGCCTGATCCCCGCCGGTGAATGGGACGACCACAGCGCTGTGGATGTCGGAGATGACGTGCAGGTCTGGCTCGAATCCGTCGAGTCGGACAGCGGGCATATCGTTCTTTCGAAGCGCAAAGCGGATCGGATCCTGAACTGGCATCGCATCGTCGACACCAAGCAAGAGGGGGACTCCGTCGAAGGCCGCGTGATGCGCAAGATCAAGGGCGGGCTCCTCGTCGACATCGGCTACCCGGTTTTCCTCCCCGCCTCTCAGGTCGATATTCGTCGGCCCGGCGACATCGGAGAATTCATCGGCAAGACCATCGAGGCCAAGATCCTCAAGATTGATACTGATCGCCGGAACATCGTCATCTCCCGCCGACGGCTGATCGAGGAACAGCGTGCCACCGCCAAGGAGGCTCTCCTGTCGAGCCTCGAAATCGGACAAGTGCGTAAGGGCGTCGTGAAGAACATTGCCGACTTCGGTGCGTTCGTCGACCTGGGTGGGATCGACGGATTGCTGCACATCACCGATCTGAGCTGGGATCGCGTAGGCCACCCCTCTGAGGTGCTCAGGCTCGATGAGGATATCGAGGTCAAGGTGCTCAACATCGACCGGGAGAAAGAGAAGATCGCCCTCGGGCGCAAACAGCTCACGGTCAACCCGTGGGACGAGGTCGAGGAGCGATACCCGCGGGGCACACGTTTGCGCGGCGAGGTTGTCAACATCGTCAACTACGGTGCATTCATCAAGATTGAGCCAGGCGTCGAGGGTCTTGTCCACATCAGCGAGATGAGCTGGACACGCCGTATCAACCATCCGTCGGAGGTATTGACCGTCGGCGACATGATCGACGTGATTGTCCTTGAGGTGAACAAAGGCAAGCAAGAAATATCGCTGGGCATCAAACAGACGGAAGAGAATCCGTGGGAGCACGTGGCGGAGAAGTACCCGCCCAACACCAGAATTCGGGGTAAGGTCCGGAACCTGACCAATTATGGGGCGTTTGTCGAGATCGAGGAGGGGATCGACGGACTGTTGCACGTGTCTGATCTGAGCTGGACCAAGAAAATCAACCACCCCTCCGAAGTGCTCAAAAAGGGTGAGGAGATCGACTGCGTGGTCCTGAAGGTCGAACAAGAGAAACAGCGGATCGCGCTCGGTCTCAAACAGCTCCATGAAGATCCCTGGGCCCGGGCTGTGCCGGAAAACTACATCCCCGGACAGATCGTGGAGGGATCGGTCACCAAGATCACCAACTTCGGCGTTTTCGTCGAGTTGGAAGAGGACCTCGAAGGGCTGTTGCACGTCAGCGAGTTAGCCGATCATAAAGTCGAGGACCCGCATTCGGAGGTGAAGATCGGCGATAAGATCCTTGTGAAGATCTTGCGCGTCGACCCGGTGGAACGAAAAATCGGGCTCTCCAAGAAGCGTGCCGAGTGGTCGATGGAGCAAGACGCCCAGACGGCCCAGGAGGCTCCCAAGGCTCGTAGGGGCGGCTTGGAACCCACCGTCCTGGTCGCTCTCCCAGAGGAGACAGACGAAGGTGACGAAGGGGAGCCAGTTGCGGCGGGCGAGGGAACCGACACGGGGACCGGACCCGAGGTGATGGCCGAGGGCGATGCGGGAACGGAGGCCGAAGTGAAGTCGACGTCGACCAGCGGGTCCGACACGGAGTCCTCAACTTCGCAAGCGGGCACGGATGACGGCGACTCGGAGGGGGATACCGACGCCGAATCGTCCCCGAGTGAGACGAAGTCCTGAGGACCGGAATCCGCGAGCGAGTCGGCCAAAGGGGTTGTGTCAGTAATTCGTCAAACAGTACGCCTGCGTGGAGGGTAGGATCATCGCCATCGACGCCGATCTGCAGGTATACCTTCGCCAGATCAATGAATCCGCTCTGTTGACACCCGAGGAGGAGCGAAGTCTGGCGACCATTGTGCGAGAGGGTCAGGCAGCCGCGGACCGCTTTGCAGGGGGTGAACTGACTTTGGCACAGCGGGAGAAGGCCGAGGCGGAGGCTGCCGTCGCTCGCGAACACATGGTCAAAGCCAATCTTCGCCTGGTCGTCAACATCGCCAAAAAGTACGTCAAGCGGGGCGTTCCCCTCAACGACCTGATCAACGAAGGCAATCTCGGCTTGATTCGGGCGGTCGAGTGCTTTGACCCGGATCAGAACACGCGTTTCAGTACGTACGCTTCGTGGTGGATCAAGCAATCCATCAAGCGCAGCTTGATCAACAGCGATAAGCCGATCCACATCCCAGCCTATATGGTAGAGATGATCTCGAGGTATCGCGAGGCCCGTGAGGGGTACATCGAGGCGGAAGGTCGGCCGCCGAGCATGGACGAGCTGGCTGAGAAGCTGGAGATGACCGTCAGCAAGGTGGATCACATCCACAGCGCCGTCAAGGCCGTCTCGATGCCAAGCCATGACACCGACGGCATGGACGGACACGCCCTGACTGAGGGCATTCCCGATAACAAGACCCCTCGACCCGAGGACGCTTTGCTCCACGAGTCGGAGGCGACGAGGATCATCGGCCTTCTCGAAGACCTTGACGAGCGTGAGTCGAAGATCCTCCGATTGCGCTACGGCCTCGACGGCAGGGAGCCTCTGACCCTCAAAGAAATCGGCACCAAGATCAACCTCACCCGTGAGCGCGTCCGCCAGATCGAGTGCGAAGCCCTCCGCAAGATCAAAGAACACCTGGATTGATGCAATAGTCCGGCAGGGGCAAGCGAAGCACGTCTATGCACGCCGCTTCCGTCGTTCTCCCTGCGTATTCTCACTTTGGCTGCGCTTGGCCATGCCAGCCGACATTACCAGTTGCCTCGGACTGACCGCAATAAGCGGACCTCCTGTAGTGAGCCGGCCAACCGTTGGACAAGGACGCCCCGTATTCATGGGTGTTCAGGTGGAGCTTTATAATATCTGCTGTGAAGTCCGTGTCGCAGCTGCAGCAGGTCTTGTCACGCAGCCCGTTCTCCCTCGCCCAGGCGGGATCTCCGCGTTCGAGCGGGCGAACGGATCGAAATTCAGGGTGGGATTGGCTGTTTCGGGTTGATTTCAGCGAGTTGATCAAGTACCTTACCCTTATACGAACCCAGATAGACGGCGGACTTTTGTGTTGGGCCGTCTCTTTTGCGGCGGCCTCCCATTTCGATTGCCGTTCATCGTCAGTGGAGGAGGTAGATCATGATGCGTCGGACAACTGCATATGGCTTGATGTTCTTCGCGATTGGTTGGTGTGGCACCTGGGTTGAAGCCGGGGATTGTTGGATGATTCAAGTTGAGGGCACGAGTACGAGTACGGAGTACGAGCCCATCGCCATCTTGATCAGCTACCAGCCTCCAGGTGCAACTCAGCCGCAGCTGCACACGGCGGCGCCCACGCTCGAGCCGGGCGTGACCGGCTATTCGGCGGCTCAGGCGATGAGAGAGGAAATCCTTGTGTCGAGCGGGTACTGGGGCTGGAGTGAGCATCTTTGTCTCAGTTCCACGATCGCTGCCCAGAACGGGATGAAAGGCATGTTCACGATCCTGGACCGCGAGCGGACCGGAACGTTGAACATCACCCAGGCGCGCCCTGTCCCCGGCTTGACGTTGACGCTCATGGAGCATCCACCCGAGGCATGCGCCTGTGATGGAGAGCCTTCGATCCCCGCCGTGGGCACATGGGGGATGTTGGTGTTGGCCCTTGTTGTGCTCATCAGCGGTCGAGTGCTTTTCCGGCGGCGGATCGTCATGGCGAGCTGACGAGCGGGTGACAAGGATGCGCTGCCCAGGGTGACTACGCGCCCGCGCTTCGAGTCTGCTCAGCCTGGTGCGGGGTCGCTCGGCACCCCAATCCGGCGAAGCCCTCCGCAAGATCAAGGAACGCATGGATTGAACCGACCGACGTGGCGTGACGTACGTAGGTCTATTACGCAAAAGACTTCCCACGTCTTGCCGGGCTGTACAAATCGAAGTGGCCGAGGAATGCACGCACAACTCGTAGATTCCGCGCGTTCGCGGTGAGGCGGAGAGCCGGCAGCCGTTTTTCGCCTAGGTAGGTTATCCACCTGGTCCCGATGCACAGGAAAAAGGAGGCCAGGGCCCTGAGAGAACTCCCGACGACTGTCAGCGGCAGACCGGTATCTCAGAGCAAAGCGTGCACATGCTTGCCTGCGCCGGGTATACCGCACGCCACAGGCCGGCTATACGACTGACGCGGCAAGCGAGGCGTTTTACTCGCCCGCGGTCCACGAACACGCCGAACGCAGGGTTGACGGGGCACCACGGCTTTTGGTAAGGTTGTGAAGTAGGTGTCGGACGCGTATGGGGGAGACGTGCGTGTCGAGATCTGCAAACAGGTTAAGGGGTACGCATCTATGCGCTTCATCATTCTCCCGAAGAAGGAGGACTTAGTCGTGAAGTTCCAAGCTTTCTGTACGATTCTGATCTTGTTGGCGGGCGCCGCGGGCGCCCAAGGGCAGTGTCCCTGTGAGGGTGACGTGAATCAGGATGAGGTGGTCAATATCATCGACCTGCTGCACGTCTACGAGTGCGCCGTCGGCGCGGTGCCCCCGTCCGATCCGCAGTGCGATCTAGCCGACGTCAACTGCGACGACATCATAGACACCTGTGATATGAGCCGCGTTTACTGCTATTTCATCGGCCTCTCAAACTGCTGTGAGACTACGGTGTGCGGCGCCTGTTGTAACGATGGTTTGAACTTCCAGACGTGCGAGGTCGTATCCGAGGATCAGTGCACGGGGCCCATGTTCGTGGGCAACTATCTTGGTGACGGCATCCCGTGCGACCCCATGCCCTGCGAGTGTTTTGAGGATACCGACTGTGACGATGACAACGCATGCACACAGGATATCTGCACACCTGACAACGTCTGCGAGTCTGTCCCCGTCCCAAACGGAACCGCCTGCGACAATGGTTTGTACTGTACCGTTGGTGACGCTTGCCTGGCAGGGATTTGTTCGTCAGGCACACCACGGAACTGTGACGACGGCTTCCTGTGTACTGTCGACAGTTGCAGCGAGGCGGAAGACGAGTGCCTGCATGTTCCGGTCGAATGCAACCATGACGGCGTGTGCGACGGGCCCTGTGAAACACTCGAGAATTGTCCGGATGATTGCGCGTGTACCGCAACGCGCGATCTTTCGGATGCGGGATTGTCATATTGTCCTTCGGTGGCGAAGACGGTCCATATCGCGCTCCATGTGGCACCCGGTGTGTTCGCCCTCGGCGCTGAGGATGTACCCCCGAATGACTGGACTCAGATCGACGACATCAGCGATGGCGGTACCTACGATGCGGAGAACCACAAGGTGAAGTGGGGACCGCTCTTCGAGCCCTTCCCGGCGGAACTGACGTACGATGTGGTCGCACCGGAGTCGGCGGCGGGCGTGGAGTGCTTCACCGGTACGGTCTCCGTCGACGGTGCAAACGAGCCAATCTGCGGTGACGAGTGTATCGAGGAACTCTGCTGCGCGTACATCCCCGCTGATGAGGCCGCACCGGTTTGCGAGGGCTGCGCCGACTGCACGTGTGCCTCATGTGGAGACGGGCGCGTTGAGATGTGCGAGATGATCGGCTACGCCTGCGCTTGGAAGAAGGGCTGCAACGACGATCTCTCTGGGATGACACGGGCTGCATACCTCTGGGTGACCGGCGAGTGCTACTGTTGGGATGAGGTCGAGCAGAATTGGTTCCACGTCTCCTGCTCAGCATCGTCCTCGCCGTGCTGCGACGCGAGCGCTGCTGGGAAAACCGCTGAGGGTCGCCTCCTCAGGGGTATTGTGGACCCGACGCAACGCGTTGCGGTAAGCACCATTTCGGCCTCCCGCGAGGGCCGTAGCCCAGTTCGTCCGATGCAGATCTCCATCGCCGTGCGGGCACCCCTGGGCACTTCGGCGATGGCCTTGGAATATCGAATTCCGAAGGGCTGGAAGGTGGCAGCGGTCAGCGACGGCGGCACCTGGGATACGCAATCTCGTAAGGTTAAGTGGGGACCGTTCTTTGAGGACCTGTCCCGGACGGTGACGTTCCAGGCACGTGGAGCTGCCGATGCGACGCGGCTGAACGAGGCCTTCGGAACCGTCTCGTTCGATGGCGTCAATTATCCGATCATCCGCAAGTAGCGGGTAAGCGGTGCGGTTCCTGGCCCGTGGGAGGCCATCGGACTCCTGCGGGACGAGAACCGGTTGCGTCGGGACTGCGTTCTTCCCGGTGAGGGGAGAGCATCGTGTACGTACGTGAACAACAAGGCGGTCACACGACGATGATCGCAGTTTTCGCTATCTTTGTGTTGGCTTCTGCGGCGGCGCCTGTTCTTGCAGAAGGAGCGACACGGAGTCTGGCGGACTATACCGACCCAGCCGTGACGTTTACCGTTTCGATTGCAATCGAACCGCCGCCCGACGCGATGGCCGTGGGCCTTGAGGACTCACCGCCCCCCGGTTGGACGCAGATTGACAACATCACCAACGGCGGGGTGTACGATCCCGAGACGCATAAGGTCAAGTGGGGTCCATTCTTCTTACCGTTTCCGGGACAAGTCGCCTACGACCTGCTGCCACCGGAGGAGGTGACGGGAGACGATTGCTTTGTCGGAGCCGTCTCGTTCGACGGCATCGATCAGCCCATCGGCGGCGACGAGTGCCTCCACGGACCGATACCGGCGGTCTCCGAGTGGGGGATGGTCACGTTGATCTTGCTCATGATTGCGGGTGGTACACTCGTGCTCGTGCGGCGACGGGCGGGCCAGGCAGGATAAGTCGTCGTCCGGGCTCCGGGCAAGGACAGATACGTGCCGGTGCCCGATCTCATCTGAAATGGAAGGTCGGCGATCCGTTGGGAAGAGGTGTCCGCCGGAGGCTACCTGCCCCCTCGGCTCGCGACCGGGAGTGAGACTCCCCAAGCCTCGGCCAGCCTGCGTAGAATCAGGCCCGTCAAGTTGTACTCGACATGTTCAGCGCCTCCGACGTGCGCGCAGGAGGTACCGCACTCGGTTCGCAAGGCGAGCCGGGTGCGCAGCCTGAAAGGCTGGCCGACAATAGCCGTGGGCAAGTCCCGGCGTGCCGGGACGCCGCCCACGGATTCCGGCAATCCAAAAATTCATTCGACCCTGAAGGGGTCGGATAAAGCCCCAGAAGATAGACGACCCTTTCAGGGTCGCGATGTTCCGCATTGATCCAATCCGGTGGCGGCGGTCAGCTTGCTGCCGGCTACTATCGAGCAGGCCTTCAGCCTGCAAGTGTGGGACGACCCAATCCAGTTGCGGCCCACAAGGTATACCGCGCCACGCACGGACCCGCAGCGCTCGTTTCCAGGTCCTTTGGCCATCTGCCCGCAGGGTGAACGGCGCGGTACACTCCCAAATTGTAGCTCAGGCTTTGCCCGACATTCGAATCCAGGTCGGGCGAGCCCTGACCTACTCGGATTCAAACGCGAAAGGAGCTCGCGGTGCTCGAGGATATTTTTGAACGACAGGCGGCGTTGAATAAGCGCATCGGCTATGACACCAAGTCGATGAGAGAACACTTCGATCCCGAGCTGGCGGGCAAGTGGCTCAATGACTATATCATGGCAGCCAGCAACGAACTTGAGGAGCTCCGCGACTGTACCTTTTGGAAGCACTGGTGCTCCGAGGCTCAGCAGGGCAAACGCTTCGCCGTCCACGATCTGCAGAACGCCCGCGTCGAGGTGATCGATCTTCTTTTCTTCTGGGTCAGCATGGCTCAGTGCGTCGGCCTAACCGCCAACGACGTCCACGAGCTCTACCTCAAAAAGCTCAAAGTCAACCATGAGCGCCAGGACGGCGATTACTCGATGAAAACCAAATCCGAAGCCGACAACAAAGCCATCAGCGTGGATTGATGCCCGCGAGCTCGCCACATCCAAGACTACGCCTCCGATCACGGGTGTGGTTCTCTGGTAAGAAGGACTAGCGGTTTTACCCCCCCCGCCAACTGGACACTTGCCAACTCCGTAGACTTAGAGGGGAACGACGTTCGGCGTCAGGCGTCGGTACGGGACGGACAATTGCAGCGTTGCACCCGTGACGGTGGCTTTCGCCGTTGTGGTCAATTGAGTGTTCTGCCGCCGAATCTCCCGGAGATGAGTCATGAATCCTTTTGAGCAGCGGATCTCGATGCTCTGCCTAGTGTTAGCGGTTGCGGTGACCTCGATGGCAAGAGGTCAGGGGAAGATCTACTGGGCGGACGTGCGGGGAGAGAAGATCCGACGTGCCCAGTTGGACGGATCAGACGTGGAAGATGTTGTCGTCAACCTCGTCGAGACTCCACATGGGATTGCGCTCGACCTCAATGGGGGGAAGATGTACTGGTGCGATGTCACTGCCCAGAAAATCCGGCGGGCCAACCTGGACGGGTCCGTCGTGGAGGACCTCGTTACGGAGGGACCCGAGTACCCGAGGGGAATCGTACTGGACCCCGACCATGGCAGAATGTACTGGGTCAACCGTGCGTACCAGTCATCCAAGTTCTGGATTCAACGGGCCAATCTGGACGGTTCGGATGTTGAGGGATTTCTCACGTACGAGGACCAGAACCCACGAGGGATCGCCTTGGACCTCGATGCCGAGAAAATCTACTGGATTGACTCGTACAGCGGCACGATCAAACGCTCCGATCTGGATGGGTCGGAGATCAAGGATGTTGTCACCGAAGCGGTACGAGACAGCGATGCTGTGGTGGTTGATTCGATTCATGGGAAAATCTACTGGAGTGGGTACGAAAGAGGGGCACGGTCCGCCTTTGTTCGACGGGCAAACCTTGATGGGTCCGACGTTGAGTACCTGATCACCGAGTCCGGAGATGCCTGCGCGATCGCGATTGACGCTCAGGTAGGGGTGATATACTGGGCCAATTACCATGCCATCTACCGCGCACACCTCGATGGGACGACAGTGGAGCAGATTGCGTCGCTGGAGGTCGGTGCAGGATGCGGGGTCGCCCTCGATGTTGAGTCGGGGGCTGTATATTGGACGGGGTCAAACTCCATCCAGCGCGCGACCCTCGACGGTACAGAACCCGACGCACTGATCACGGGCACGGTCAACCGCGTGCTCACATCCCCAGGCGGGCTTGCTGTCGATTCTTTTGGAAGGAAGATGTACTGGACCGATTACATCGGCCTAGGCCAGACCTTTTTCATTCGTAGCGCGAACCTGGACGGTTCCGGGATCGAGGAACCTGTCCCGGACACACCAAGCGCGGGGCCGATCGCCACGGACCCTCGCCGAGGTAAGGTGTATTGGGTGTCGGCCGAGCGTGAGGACGGCGGGTGGATACTGCAGCGCGCCAATCTCGACGGTTCGCAGATCGAGCCTCTGATCCGAACGGACGCAGGGTGTGTGGTCACGTCGATCGCCGTTGATGTGGATGCGGGAAAGGTCTATTGGGCCGTGTGGGCCTGCAGTCCCGCGATTGCCCGCGCCAACCTGGACGGTACGCAGGTGGAGGCAGTTGTCGTCGGGTGGCAGCTCCCACCAGCTGTTGGGGTGGAACCGCACATTGGGAAGGTCTATTGGACCGACGCATGGACGGGGTCGATCCGCAGAGCGAACCTGGATGGCTCTGAAGTGGAAGATGTCATCGTGGACAACGTCTGCAGTCCCGCAGCGCTCGCGCTCGACCATCGGCACCGGCGGATGTACTGGACTTGCGTTTCGACTGACCTGACCCGGATCCGGAGCGCCGATCTCGACGGTACGGGTGTTGAGGAGGTGGTGAACATGCCTGAAAGCGCCATTAGGATCGCCCTTGACCTTTTCGAGGTCGCCTCCACGGAACTAGATGTTCGCCCAGGCTCGTGCCCGAATCCGTTGAATGTGCGGGGCCGTGGTGTGGTACAAATGGCGCTTGTCGGGGCGGAGGCCTTTGACGTGACCGATGTCGACACCGACTCGATCATCCTGGATCGGGCGGATGGTGTTGGCGCGGAGGTGCAGCCGTTACCATGGCGCCCGGGTCACACGGGCGTTGTCCGTGATGTCGTTTCGCCATTCGATGGGCCTCCATGTGAATGTCATCATCGTGGCAAAGACGGAATCGATGACCTCATCATGCGGTTTTCGACGCGACAGATGGTCCGAGCCTTCGAGCTGAACTCCGCCCTTCATGGCGACGAGATCGAGTTGGTCATGAGCGGCCAGCTCTTCGATGGACGCGAGTTTACGGCCTCGGACTGCATCACGATCGTCGGCAGACCAGGCTCAGCAGGTCTGCGGGGCACCAGAGGACCCAAGTAGGAGCCGCTTTGGCTGCAACACGCCCTGTCCGACCATCACCAAAGGGTGCGATGTCCGATGGGGCGGCCCCGTCCCGGTGATCGGGGCCAAGAAGTGATTCGGCGTAGGGCTATGCACGCAACAAACCCGATGGGCATCTCGCCTTTCTCGCTCTTCGTTTGCGGTTCTTGACCGTCACGTTCCTTTCTGCTCGTCTGTACGGTGATGGCGGCGATAGCCGGCGATAGCCGGCGATCCAACACCCTGCGGATAGCACGGGCCCCCGATCCGACTTGGAGCACAAAAATGACCATACGACAGGGTCTTTGCGGGCTGTTGCTCGTGTTGGCCACCACCGCTCTCGCTGGCGTGGAGACCGTGGACATGCTTGTGCAGAAACACATCCATGCTCGCGGTGGCTACAAGGTGCTGAAAGCCGCCCAGACGCAGAAGACCGTCATGGAGGGATCGGTCTTTGGATCGCCACTCCAAGTAACTACATACAGTAAGCGGCCCAGCAGCTATCGCGTCGAGCAGAAGCATGGCGGCCAAACCACGGTGCGAGTAGTGAATGACAGACTCGCCTGGGTCTCCATGGGGCCGGGCATGGTGATGGAGCGCCCAGGGTTCGCAGCCCGACACATGAGAGAGTCCGTCGGCGACTTTGACGATGTGCTGGTCGACTACAACAAGAAGGGGCACGAGGTTGCCCTGGAGGGGACTTCGAAGGTCGACAGCCGAGATGCGCACAAGCTGAAGGTCTCACTTGAGAGCGGGGCCGTGCAGTATGTCTATCTGGATCGCGAGACCTTTCTGATCCTCAAGCGCGAGCGAACCATCTTTACCCCCGACCGGGGCGAAGTACCGGTTGTCACTCTCTATGGGGATTATCGTCCGATCAACGGAATCATGGTCGCACATGCCATCAAGCAGGAAGAACCACAGCCCGAGGTCGAACTCAAGCTCGTCAGCACTGAGTTCAACATCGACATAGACGACTCGATCTTCAAGCTCCCCCCCGTTACCACCGACCGGCGCAAGGCGTTGGCAAAAAAAATCAAGACGGTTGGCGAAAAGACTTACCTCTGGGCCGGTGGTGATCCGGACGGGGCAGACGCGCAATGGTTCGACTATACCGACGCACTGATTCCCTGGGATAAGCTTGGCGCGGGGATCGGAAAGGACTGTATCCCTGCCATCGACGATCCGCTGTTTGTCTCGCCCAATGATCCTCGGTTGCTTGAGATCCCTCCAAGCCCGTACCGTCGCGACGAGCGACCGAAATCCAACGACGACATCAAAGTGATCGGCTTCGCCGACGGCGACGACGCGCGGGCATATCCCATCGCCCTGCTTGACCGCCACGAACTGGTGAACGACGCCATCAGTGGTAAACCGCTGACAGTGGGTTGGTGACCGCTTGCCAAGCTGTCCGTGGTTCACGGACGTGAGAGGGACGGCGCAGTCGACGAGTTTGGCGTCAGCGGATATCTTCATGACAGCGTCTTCATCATGTTCGATCGGAAGACTCAAAGCCTGTGGTACCCGCTCGATGACAAGAAATGGACAGCCATCTCCGGACCTCGCAAGGGTGAGACCATCCCCTTCCGCAGCAAACCATCCATCGTGTCACTTGGCGAATGGCGTAAGCAGCACCCCAACACGGTCGTCCTCCTCGCGTCGAAGGGTCGGCTTGCCGACAGGGAGACGACACCGAAAAGCACTGACACAAAAGGAGAATGAGATGTCACGAGTTCACTTACCCGCCTCGCGGTGTAATATCGTCGCAACTGCGATCGTCAGTCTGGTGGCTGCGTCTGTCGCAATCGGACAACAGACCCGCGGCCCCTACAAAGATGTCAGAAAACTCCCGGAGGGAGCGATTGGCGAGCGGATCACCGAATTCATCGACACGGTCAACGCCAACGACCCTGACAAAGTCCGCGAGCTGATCGAGAAGCACTTCACGCCCAAGTTCCGCGACATGGCCCCGATGGAAGAACACCAGGCTGTCTTCCGCCAGATGTACAACGAGAGCGACGGGTTCGAGTTCTATGGCGTCAGGAAGTACGAGAACGAGACCCCCCCCGATGAGTTCGTGGTGATCGTCCGCAACAAGCTCACCCAGGGGTGGCAAGCCTTTGTTATGACCATCGAGCTTACGCCGCCATACGGCATCGGCGGGGCGTACCTGGCGCCTTCCAGGCCCCCCAGCGACCTGCCGCCGCAGAAGAAGCTGACACAGGCCGAGGTTGTCGAGCAACTCAGAACGTACGTCGAAAAACTGGCTCGGGCGGACAGGTTCTCGGGAACGGTGCTGCTGGCCAAGGACGGCAAGGTGCTGTTCAAAGGGGCCTATGGTCTGGCGAGCAAGCGTTTCGACGTACCGAACAAGATCGACACCAAGTTCAACCTGGGATCGATGAACAAGATGTTCACGGCCGTGGCGATCTCGCAGCTTGTCCAACGTGGCCAGCTCTCTTTTGACGATTCGCTCGGCAAATTCCTCTCGACGGACTGGTTGCCGCACGAAATCACCGACAAGATCAAGATCAAACACCTGCTAACGCATACGTCCGGACTCGGAAGCTACTTCAACGACAAGTACATGGAATCGTCGAAAGCCCTGTTCCGCGAGCTCGACGATTACAAACCACTGGTCGTCGGCAGCACGCTGGCATTCGAGCCGGGAACGGACTGGCAGTACAGCAATACAGGCTTCTTCTTGCTGGGTGTGGTGATTGAGAAAGTCACTGGCCAGAACTACTTCGACTACATGCGGGAGAACATCTACAAGCCGGCGGGCATGATCAACTCCGACTGTTATGACATGGACCGGCCAGTGCCGAATCTCGCTATGGGTTATTCGCGGGACCCCGCGCCGCGCGGACCGCAGTGGACAAACAATCTTTACAAGCATGTGATTCGAGGTGGCCCGGCAGGTGGTGGGTTTTCAACGGTTGAGGATCTGCTGGCGTTCGACGTCGCCCTCCGGTCACACAAGCTGCTCAATAGAGAGCTGACAGAGAATCTCTGGACCAGCAAACCGGAGCTGAACTCACCTGACTATGGCTTCGGGTTCGGCGTCGGTGGTACGCCAACCAATCGCGTTGTCGGCCACGGTGGCGGATTCCCCGGCATTAACTCGAATCTCGATATGTTCTTGGATTCCGGTTACACAGCCGCCGTGATGTCAAACTATGACATGGGGGCACAGGCTGTCGAGGGGAGGATCAAAGAGCTGCTTGTTCTGATCGAGTGATCTCGTTCCAAGATACTAGGACACGAGTACATTCTGCCCCCCGCTCAGGTGCGTGAGGTCACTAACGAGCGTCTCGACAGCCAGTTGCGTGTGGACGTTTAGCTCGAGTTGGCGTTCCGTTTGAGCAATGCGATTGATCGCCTGGGCTGCGTGCTCGGCGTCGATGGTCGAGGTTGAGCGCTCAATCTGCTCCCGGTGAGTCGTGTTGAGAATGGCTGATTCTTCCCCGGTTCCGAATCGCAGAATGTCGGCATACCAGTTGGCAGCCAGATGCAAGATCGATTTGAGCGCCTGTCTCGTAGCTTCTGTGTCGGTGATCTCTGGATCGCGCTTCCGATACCGGTCGGTAAGGCCCTTGGCTTCATCAATCCAGACGCGACTCACAGGATCGCCACTCGCGTCCCGCTTTGACTGACCACGGCGCCGACCGGGCTGCTCAGAAGTGACGAGCCGAGTCAGACCCTCCAGGAGGCGACTGTTGAGCTCGTACAGTTCGTCTTGCGCCCATTCGACAGCTCGACCGACGCTGCCCTCCGCATTGGCGGCGTACCAGGAGATCTGCTTGTCGCTCAGGTCTGATCGTAGACCGGCAAGCTTCGCCCGCACAAAATCGGTGGGCAGGGCATCAAACCTGGCCAACTGGCAACGGGACAGGGTTGTGGGAAGGAGTCGGTCCAAGATGGTCGCCAGCAGGACGATGACCGTGTTACCTGGAGGCTCTTCGAGCGTTTTGAGAAGAGCGTTTTGGGCCTGTATCGTTGCCCGGTCAGCCTCACGGATGATGAAGACCTTCGCCCGGCCGCGGATGGGCGTCAGACCCACGCGGTCAATCACGAAGTGCCGCATCACATCCACGCCGATATCAAGTGCTTTGCGTCTTCGCACCTCGGGTTCAGGATGCTCGCGATTGAGCTGACGATAGATGAGATGAAGATCAGGGTGCGTCCCGGCTGCCACAAGGTGGCAGTCCTGGCATGTTCCACAACTGACCCATGCTCGCTTGGCCCCGAACATATCGGCTTGCTCACCTCTCAACGTCTTCTCGACTGGCCGGCTGCAGAGCAACAGCTCCGCCAGCCCGATCGCGAGTTTCTCCTTCCCCACCCCATCCGGACCGTGAAACAAATACGCATGGGGGAGACGATCGCTCTGAATCGCTCGCTGTATCAGCACGTGGGCGGCTGGTTGATGCTCGACATCAAAGAGTGACACTGCTTAACGCCTCCAGAATGCGCTGATGAACCGCATCGACATCGCCGCGACCGTCCATGACAAGGACCGGTGTCGGATAGTACTCGTGGACGCTCAGGAACATTTGCCGCACCCGACGGTGGAAGTCGACCGAGCGTGCCTCCATGGCATCGACCTGTCCGCCGCGTCGTTCCGGGTATTCGGTCGGTGGCATTCGCCCACCGCGGTGGTTGTGAGGTCTTTGTCCGATGCGCTGAAAGCCTTCATCGGTATCAACGTCGAGCACAACGGTCATATCCGGCCAGCAGTCCCCGATGGCGAAGCGGGCGAGCTCGATGACCCGGTGTGGATCATCACCCGCAGCCCCCTGGTACGCGCACGTGGCGGTGACGAATCGGTCGCAGACAATCGTTTTGTTCGCCAGGAGCGCGGGTCGTATGATCTCCGACACGAGCTGGGCGCGCGAGGCCATGAATAGCAGCGTTTCACAGTTGATATCTATCGTGCCAAGGTCGTAATCAAGCAGGACCGAGCGAATGCGGTCGCCAATCTCGGTACCACCAGGGTCACGACACGAGACAACTGCGGCGCCCACAGACCGAAGAGCGTCTACTAGCAGCTTCTGCTGTGTCGATTTTCCGGCACCGTCTGGCCCGTCCAGAACGATAAACCGACCGCGATACTTCTCAGCCAGTGCAGTCAAATCGATAGGCACAGATGCGTCCTATGATGTAACAAGCCCGGGTGTGCGATTCTCCTCGACCGCCCGCCGCCGGCTCTCTTGAAACACGCCCTGGGCATTGTAACTCGATCGCACGAAAGGTCCCGAGGCGACGCTCAGAAAACCGAGCCCGCGGGCAGACTCGCCCAGCATCTCGAACTCGTCGGGGGTGTAGTACTTGACGACGGGGGCGTGGTCGCTCAGCGTCGGTGGTAGATACTGCCCAATGGTCAACACCTCACAGCCCCCGTTGCGGAGGTCCTCGAATGTCCGATGCAGGTCGTCGACGGTCTCCCCGAGACCCACCATGATCCCGGACTTGGTGACGATCGACGGCGCAACCTCTTTGACGGTCCGCAGGACCTCGATCGACCGCCAATAGTTGCCCTGCGGACGGATCTTCGGGGTCAAACGCTCGACCGTCTCGATATTGTGGTTGTAGATCTCGGGTGCAGCCGCACAGAGGGTATGTATGCACTCAGGGCGGGCGTGAAAATCGGCCGGCAGGACCTCGATCGTTGCTTCCCCCCGCCGTCCACGGATGGCGTTGACGCACCGAGCGAAATGCTCGGCTCCCTCATCTTTGAGGTCGTCGCGTGCGACGGCTGTCAGGACCACATGCTCGAGCTGAAGCTCGCCGACAGCGTCAGCCAATCGATCGGGCTCGTCGGCCGCCGGCGGGTCGGGGCGATCCGTGCTCACCGCACAGAAGCGGCAGCGGCGGGTGCACTTGTCCCCAAGGATCATGAAAGTCGCGTGCTTTTTGGACCAGCATTCACAGAGATTGGGGCATTTGGCCTGCTCGCACACGGTGGCTACACCGCTGCCCGCCACGACCGCTTTCGTGCGGGCAAACTGGTTCGACGGCAGGGGTCTTTTCAGCCACGGGGGCAAACGTCGGCCCTGCCTTAGTGGCACGGGTTCAAGCACATCCAATTCCAAGCTAAGCTCCTTACTGCCCATCAGTCTAGGTGCCATGCTCAATGCAATCTTGGAGTACCGAGTCCTTGCATCACCCGGAAGACGCCTCCGGTGTCCGCCTGGGCCCCCGACATCGTTGGGCTCGCTTGTACCCGCGGCTCGGCGGGCTCGTGTCGGTACGCTCGGCTCGAGCCTGGCATGGCGCCACTCCTCGGATTTCGCCTAATTCGTCCGATCACTCTACCACGGATTCTACCCCGTGCGGGTCGGGTTGGCAGCATCGACTGATTGACGTTCGTGCGCGGGACACCTACCATATCATGGTGACTGGGCTTGGCGTCAATTGAGAGAGGCTCCATCATGTCCGTAGACTTCAAAAGGATCATGTTTCCCACGGATTTCTCCGACTTGACGCTGGCTGCGCTGAGCCATGCGCGACAGCTAGCCGAGGGGTTCAAGGCGGAGCTTCATTGCGTCCACGTCGTGGACGACGCCTACCAATACTGGAGCGCGATGGGACCGGAAAGCATCCCCGTTGGGCCGCCCGCGGAGGAGCTTCTCGCGCTGGGTCGCAAGCGGATGGAGCAGTTCTGCGCCGAGCATCTTTCTGATGTGGACCCACCGCCGATCACGCACGTTTCGATGGGACGCCCGTTTGCCGAGATCATCGCCTACGCCCGCGAGCACGAGATCAATCTAATCGTGATGGGCACCCATGGCCGAGGAGCGATCGCCCATGTGCTTCTAGGCAGCACAACGGAGAAGGTCGTCCGCAAAGCTCCCTGCGCCGTGCTCACCGTCCGCGGGCCAGGCCACAAATTCGAAATGCCGTGATGCAATGGGTGGCATGGGTCCGCCACCGGCGGACCCGTGTGTTCGCGGTGCCCTATCCTTCAAATCGGGGGACAGGCGATGTGTTTCTTGACTCGGTCAGCTTTGTGCGCGCTCACGTGCTCCTTGATGCTCATACCGGGCGCCTCGACTAGGATGACCCCTGGCGGCAACTCGCCAACGAATGAGAAATACCCACCGCGAGCCGTTGCAACGAAAAACATGATTTCAATATTCTTGTTGGTTCTCCTCCCAAAAAGTTGGTGATGTGGTCGGTAAAAGACAAGGACATCGG
>CAYOQG010000052.1:0-22739 GCA_964405925.1 uncultured Phycisphaeraceae bacterium
ATATGGGATCTGGCGCGAACGTTGTCCGATGAGCAACTTCGGGAACTTGGCATTCAAGCGAACAAACACGGCGGGGTGTTGGTGAAATGATCGTCTCGCAACGACCGTCGTGCGTGCCACGGAGCGGCACCTTAGCCTCTGACCCGCGAGTGTCGCGGAACGATCTCGCGGGCGTAACGTTTATTGCGGGCGATGGGGTCCGCGCAGTATCGCTGGTTCTTCTGCCATGCCGGGGAGCCCGAGGACCGACCCGGCGGACTGTGTGCACACAGTCGCAGACTCTCCTCAACCGTGCCGGGATGCGTCAGGTCCCGGCGCGGTCTTTTGTGGATTCCGCAGCCGGCGAATCGGCTTCGATCGGGAATCGAACACGCAGAAATGTTCAGATATCTAATGGACGCAGGCAGGGATGTCTGTAGCGCGATAGCCAAGGAGTAGTGCAATGAAGTTCGCTGAAACCGAGGTATTTCACGCCCAGGAGTTCAGAGTTGAGAGCGATGGGCAGGCGATATGGGTCAACATCGCAAGAGCTATTAACCGAGCAAATGGAGAGGCTGAGGCATGGTGGGACGCAATTGTTGCCAGCAAGCTGAAAGACATTCGTGCGTGTGGCGAGTTTGCGGCCGCCACGAAACTCCAACACCGGCGGGCGGAGACGCTGGAGCATATCGAAACTCTGAATGGGCAGATCGCGGACGTGCGGAAAACGTGTGCGGCGAACGTTGCGGCGGGGGACGCGAAAAGCGATCCGCGTGCGGCGGTCGTCAAGATGGAAGATCTCCGGCGCGAGGTCGAGGGACTGCGCATCGTTCTGGATGCCCTCGACATGGCACTACCCCGCGCGCGTGCGGCCGCGAGGGAAGCGGCGCAGAAGAAACTCGATGATATCTGCAACGGTATAGAGCGCGGTCTCAAAAAGGAAGAGTTCACCGAGGAGATGTTCTTTCGCGGCATTCAGGAGCTCGCGTTTAAGCACGTACTACATACCCGGAAATGCGCCCGCGTGTGGGGAGCACGGCGGGCCGTAGACACTTACATCGAGGAGGCTGTGCAAAAACACGCAGCCATCGAGGATTGATCGGGAATAAAGTGGGCGCGCAGCGATGTGCGTTTACGCATTTGCGAAAGGACTAGAAATGGCAATCGATGATGCGAACGGAGGGAAGCAACCGACCTGGTGGGAGTTGCTCTCGAAAATTCACAAGGCACTGGAGAAAACCGGAAAAACATTTCCTGACCCGGTCAAGGAAACCGACGTGTTGGAGGCGGTGTTGGATGCCTTGGAGGCACAAGGACTCGTTATCAGCGAGATGAAAGACACGCACCGGCCTGGAGGCAGCCACCGTACCTTCCGAGAGCTGATCATCGCGCGTTCAGCGCGGGAATGGGATGGGAGCGAGAAGGCCCACATCGCCAGCAAGGCCGCATGGGTGAATTACGCTTTGCGGCAGACGGGCTTGCCACTGATGACGGAAACAGAGCTGGCGGCGATCGGTTGAGCGGCCGCGTGTTGCGGCGTGATGGCAGATATTGCGAGCTGAATTGCGAGGCGCGAAATGCCAGCACCTGGCACTGGGATCATGGATAAAGGCCGCATCGGCGGGGTCATTGATGTGGGACCGATCTCTCCGATCCGGCCGCCGGCGCCGACCCGGGCCCCGATCAGCAATGCGCCGACGTCCCTGCGACGAAGGCCCCCCACTGTGGGTCTCTATCTCGAAACGGGTCTGGAAACGGATGAGTTTGGCCCGATCGCGCAGGTTAGCTGGCGGCAGATCACTTATGGAATGGACGGATCAGATACTACGGCCCAACTCTCGGCAGGCCTGGATGCTGAGAAGCTAAGCGGTAGCGGCCAGATCGGGAATGAGCATTTCGATCATCTGATTGAACGCTTCTCGCCGGATCGGCGGGTGCGGATCGCCCAGAGATTGGGCATCGATACGCCGCGCGTTTTCTTTCAGGGCTATCCCCAGGTGCCCTCATTCAGTTGGAGCGAGCGAAGCCAGTCGCTCAATTGGCTGTGCATCGACGAAGGACAAGAGCGATTGCGGACGCACCCGTCCGCGCAGATTTACGGCCGCTTCATGCGCTACGATCCACTCAAGCCGTGGGATGCGGCGCACCCGGACGCGGTCCTCGTCGAAGCGCTTCCGACCGTTTTCAACGCCGGCAATCGGCCCAACCGATCACCGGAAGCGTTTCCTTTCGAGATCGGAAGCGACACCCATAACGTGCATCTCTTCGTGGATGAAGGCAAAGCGGATGCCCATTACTGGTCCTTCGCCGATGCCCTGCGATACCTAGTGTTCTGCTATGCTCTGGGCCCAGGAATCGGAGTGAATGTACGTTACTGCTTGATCGACACCGAAGTCGTCGTCGACGTCGAGCCCGCTCCGAGCAGCCCAGACCCGTTCATCCGTCGGATCACGGCGAAGGCGGCGGAGCTGTCGGTCGCCGGCGTGAACCTGGATGAGGCGCTCGCTTTGCTGGCCTCGGCGGCCGGCCTGCATTACGAGATCGTGGTACGCAATATCGCCACCGGCGACGCAATCGAGGTCGAGCACTATCTACGATTTTTTGCCATCATAAGCACTGAAGAGGATGCGGCACCTGATCCCTTCCGACTGATGAGCGTGCCGAAGGTGCACGACATCCCCCGCGAAGCACCGTTTACCGATATGACCGGGCGGCGGCCGGTCGACATCCTGGCCAGCAATCGGATGATCCAGAGCTCGATCACCTACGATCGACGGGCAATCAATGCCCCGATCATCCTCGCAGGCCGTAAGTGGTATGAGGTCACCTTGTTACTTAGGCCGGGATGGCTGCCGAGCCAGGCCGCCGGCAGGCTCGATAACCTCTTCACGGAATCATCGACGCCCGCCGAACAGCAGGCGGCGCGGACGGCGGCGCTCGCGTTCTGGGAGAATCAGTTCCCGCCGAATGAGCACGAGCACGAGTCCGGCACTCGGCTACCGCATTCAATCTATCACGGCTTGCACCCTCAGCATCCTTCGGTCTTCGACATCGGGCGCCTGTGGATTTTTCCAGACAGCGCTCGCTATATGATCTCCATCGAAAACGGCGTGTTTACATCGGCCTATGCCCGGGCGGGCTGGCCGGCGGAGCTCTACAGTCCGTACGATCCGAGCAATCCGGCAGTGGCGATTTACGTGCGGCCGGACATCGGCGCAGGGCTGGCGGATGCGGCCCAGTGGGTACCACGTGCGCGACCCTTTAGGAATACGATCGGACGGGCGGGCTCGACGTCGGACCCGGCGCCGATCGTGAAGATCCTCTTCGAGGGGTTCTATTGGGGCGGGGAATTCAGTTATGTGCCAGAACGCTGGCAGAATATCTTCAGCCATCCCAATTGGGTCGAGGTTAGCGGAGGCGTGCACATCGACGAAGATCGGGCAGCGATTCGGTTCACAGACGCCAATCTCTGGCGGGCGCTGCCCTTCGTGACCGACCCGGAGGACAACGACTCGGTCTCCATGTTGGAAGCGTACATCAACGGCTTCTTCATGGTGGCCGTGACCTGTACGATTCCGGGCGATGAGAGACTCAAGGAGCGGCCGCTGCCCATGGAAGCCTCCTTTTTCCGTAGGCGGGGACGGCTCGCGGATACTGGACTGGAGCTTTTTCAATTCCGCAGCCAGACGGCGGGCAACAGCCTGCTTCAGGATTTGGGGCCGGACGGCGATCCACGATACCGCGATCGCGACGACAGCGCCGCCCTCGCCCGCTATGCCGCGCGGGAGGCGGAGCTGGTCCTGGGCGACGTCGTCAGCGGAACCGTCGAGATCCCCTGGTTCGATTGGACGTATCGAGTGGGGGATTCGTTCGCCGGCGTCGAAGGGCTGGCACTGCGCTTTAATCGTTACGCGGAGATCATCCGCCGCGAGCTGGTCAACGATCCAGAGGGCGGGCAGCGGACCGTGCTGCATCTATCCGACCTGCGGGGCAGCCCGGAGGTCGATTCGGAATAGCATCATGCCCGAGATTGCCGGACAGATCGAGCCGACTCGCCAGAACGCCAATGATTGGCTCAGCTTGGAGGAGGCGGCGAAATTATCTGGCGCTTCCGTACCCACGTGGAACCGGCGTGCACGACGCGAGACCACAAACGCAAGAGCGCAGGGACGTCAGTCGCTCGCCCGGAAAGCTCCGTCGGCGTCGGGCCGTGGGCGGCATATGTGGTGGGTGCATCGGTCGCTTGCGACGGCATTGGAATCGAAGCCAGCACCAAGCCAACATGAGGCTTGCGTCCGGGAATCTCTCATAACGCGATACCCGGAGCACGCCGTGAACCTGGCCTACAAGCGTGCAGCCTGGCTCCGCCGGTGGGTGGATGCTTGTCAACGACGTCGGGACGGCAATCTGACGCAGATCGAACTCGCACGGCGGGTCGTTGAGGAAGCGAAACTCACAGAGGGTGCAGCCTTTGGTATCTCGGTGCGGTCCCTGCAAACGTGGCGACGGGCGTACTACGCAATCGCTCCAGACGGAGCAATACGCGGAATCGTAGCATTGATCGATGGTCGAGCGGCTGCCAAGCGGCCGAGCGACGATGCGGAAACGCCGGCACTGCTGGGACGGACTGTCGATGCGGTGACATATTTCTACATGCTCTATCGCACTCGGTCGCAACCGTCGGTCAAGTTCTGCCACGAACTGACGGTACGCGAAGCCAGGCAACGTGGCTGGAAGTGGTCGCCGAGCTATAGTGCAACCCGGAAGTGGCTGAAACACGACAATGTGTCTCTGTCCTATTTGCTTCGCGAGGGGAAGGACGCTTGGTGCCGGCGCTTCATGCCGCACAACGAAATCGACTATCGACTCATTGAGCCCGGACAGCTCTATCAGACGGATCACCACCAGTGCGACTTCTGGGTCGAGTACAACGGAGAGCAGCTCAGACCGTGGTTCACGGTCACCGAGGATTCACGCTCGCGCGTGATCGTCGGTTGGCACCTTGGACCGGCTCCACACACTGACGCAATCGTAGCCAACTACCTTATGGCATTCCGTCGCTTTGCCATCCCGGAGCGACTTCGGATCGACAATGGGCGAGACTTCGCTAGTCGTCTGTTGATGGGTGTGACGAAAGCGGAGCGGGATCAACTGCGGCGCGAGTATGGCCGGGACTGGCAGCGAATCATTCGCCGGGATGCGAATCTGGTGGATTGCGTCGATCCGCGTTTTATGGGGATCGTCGAGGAACTGGGAATCGATACTCTTTACGCGATCCCCTACAGCCCATGGAGCAAGGGGCAGGTAGAGCGTCTATTCGGGACATTTGAGAGTCGATGCGGAGTCACTTTTCCGACCTATTGCGGTCGGTCGTCTCTCAAGCGTCCCGAATGTCTGGAAGTGATCCGACGCGGATTCACGAAGGATCAGAAGCGCCGACTCCGCAAGCGATATGGACGCGACTGGAAGAAGGTCGCGGTGCTCAAGTTCGTGGATCAGCGAGCGGTGCCTTCCCTCGATGAAGCGCGGACGGCAATCGCGGAATGGATCGCGGATTATCACTACACCGCACACAGCGCCGGCGATATGGACGGATTCACTCCCCTCGAAATGTGGGCAACGGCCAGCTCGCTCCGACGCGCGGACGACCGGGCGTTACTGTTTCTCATGCACGCCCGTGGCATATACCGGGTCGGAGCCAACGGTGTGGCATTCCAAATCGGCGGCGCACGCCTCACCTATGGTGCGGGGAATCCGGCTCTGTACCGTTACGTCGGCAGGGACGTATGTATCAGCGTCGATTCGAACGACGTGAGCTGCTGCTTTGCTTTCACAGCAGACCGCGATCGTCGCTTCATCGGCAAGCTGGAATCGAATGCACGAATCAGTCCGATGGCGACGGTTGACGCGTTGCGCGAAGCAAACGCGGCGGTGGGTCGGCGGCGAAAGATGATGCACAAGGCCCAGCGCGAGGCGCCGGCTCGCACGCGCACGGCTGCGGAGGAAATGGCAGCCAAGCGGAGGGAGCGGGCCAGAGAGTTACGGGCGACTGGGACGGACGATTTGACGTCGCACGCGAACATCGTCCCGGTAAAAACAGGTTTCGAGCGAGGTACGGTCAGCGTTGCGAAGATCGCAGGCTCACGGAGTGATCGCAAGTCGCGCGACCTGGCCGACGCGGCGAAAGCGCTTGGCTTGGGGACGGCACTAGCGCCCAAGCCACGACGTCGACCGCGTGCCAGTGATGACCTATTGCGCGGTGGGCACAACGATAGAACGGAATCAGCCCTCACGGATGATGGGGAGACAGACGGCAAGGACGCCGGCAACTCGGCTATAGACGTGTTTCGTCTGATTGCAGGAGCGGACCGGCATGAACGAGAACCCGACTAGCGATCACGCTTTCGAGCAGATTCAACAGGAAGCGCGGATCGCGGAGAGTGCACGGATGCTGGACGAAAACGCGCCACTCAAGCCCAACCAACGTGTGGACATCATCGAGCGCTGCAAGCAGTTTATTCAGGAGACCGAGTACACCCAGAATGCAATCGCTCGCGAGCTGGACATATCGAGCACGACGATCTCGGAGATTCTCCGCAACCGATGGAAGGGCAAGACGGGTGACAAGCACCTAGCACGCATTCACAACTGGCTGGAGTTGACTGCCAGGCGTGACACGATCGTGCGCAGCCAGAAATGGGTAGAGACGCGGGTCGCGGAGGAAATCCTGCTGGTGGCCCGCACGGTTGCGGAGACCTGCAAAATGGGGGTCGTGTACGGCCCGTCGCACATTGGCAAGAGTATAACCTTGCAGGCGATCGAGAACGACCAACGGTTTGGCTGTCCGGTCCTTGTCACAATTGACAAATGGCTGGTTCGCCCGATACCACTGTGTCGCGAGCTGTGCAGGCGTTTTGATCTGTCACCGAAGGGCACGTTCGATTCGATGGCGACTCGACTCGTGCAGCGGCTACAAGGTACGAAAAGAATGTTGGTGTTTGATGAGGCAGACGCCCTTCACTACGACGCCATCGAAACCATACGGGATTTGCATGACGCGACCGGTTGTCCCGTCTTGTTCTCCGGTAAGCCGAAAATTTACGAGCGGTTAGGCTTCAGAGCCCTTGGCGAGTTCTCGGAGGTGACTGATCAGCTCGCCAGCCGGATCGTAATGAAGCGCGATCTCACCGAGCGGACGCGAGGTGACAAACCCGAACCCCTGTTCAGCCTCGATGACATCCGCAAGCTAATCAAGCAGTCCAGCCTCAAACTGCGTGTGGAACCGGAAGCCGAGCGGTGGCTGCAAGGTCGCGCGTCCACGCTGGGCATGGGCGGAATCGGGAAAGCCCTATTCAGTCTGTACCTGGCCGCAAAAGTCGCCTATGCCAAGGGTGACGCGGCTATTACTGTCGAACATCTTGAGGACGTTGACGATTTGGCCATTGGACACGAGGACGCGGAACGTGTAGCCGAGATGGTCGCAGAGGCATCGGGGATGCGACGGGTAGTGTGACGTATCGATGGCAGAGCTGAATGCCAAGCCGGGATCGAGTACGCCGGGGCAGCGGCAACGTCTGCACCAGCTCAAGCGCAAGCTAGGCTGGTCTGACGACCAGTTGCATGAAGCGATCGGAGCAGCGAGCACCACGCTGCTGTCGTCAGCCGAAGCCAGCGCGTGTATCAGACGGCTGGGTGGGGGTGAGCTGCCATATCCGCCGGGTCAGAAGCCCGCGCCGTTTGCGGGCAGACCCAAACGGACGGACGCAACGCGGATGATCGCACCGGATCACGAAGAGCAGATCGTGCGGCTCTTGCGGGTGTATTTCGATGATGAAGCCGCCGGTCTGGCCTGGCTCAAAAAGGACTTCGACGCCGACACGCCGCGCGACCTGTTGACGGCTGCCCGTGCGAGCCAGGTGATCTACGTGCTCAAGCAAATGATCGCGCGACGTCGCAGTAGTGACGATGTCGAGGGTGAAGGCGTCGACCGCGACGACGTTGATGATGACGCCGGGGCGTCCGTGATGGACGTCACAGAAACGGAGATCAGCCCGGTCGGCGCTACTTGAGAACGCCGATCGGACGCCGTCCGAAGGATTTTCGACCGACCTTCGACGGCAATGCACAACCAGTTTTTCACAGGGTCAGCCATGATCCGTTATTAGGCGCTCCCGAGGCCATTCAGGGAGCGTTTGCTTTATATTCCGTGCGCGAACTAGGTACGCTGTGCGCGAACTAGCGGTGCCCTTTAGAACTGTTCACGCAGCCATGGAAAGGAGGACGCCGTGAGACAGTTCGTCAGCAAGCACCAGGCCAAGATCACCGGAACGATTTCCTGTTTCGACCGGATCCTCTTCAAAGGCCATCTGCCCCTCGGATGACCAACCTCCCATTCGCGCTGGGGCTTCTGGCTGTGCGATGAGAAGGGCCGAACGCTAATGTGGCCAGATCCGGGACAGTATCCTCCAAAAGACCCGATCACTGATTCCCTCTGCAGGAGATTGTCAGCATGGACACCATCGTGATCAAGCCTTCAGCGCCTCTGCCAGGGGCGGGCACTCGTCCCGCAGCAAGGAATAGATCGCGTAATCAACGTACTTTCCGCGCGTAAAGAACAGCCGTCGCAACGTGCCCTCCAGCTTGTACCCGCACTTCTCCGCTACGCGCCGAGCGGCAGTGTTGTCTACATGGGTACTGAGTTGTAGTCGCGGAGTGGGTTTGAGTTCAAACAGATACGCAGAGAGAATGCGCAGCGCCTCGGTTGTGTAGCCCTTGCCCCTGTCTTCTCTGCGGAATACGACGAAGCCAACCTCGTACCCGGATTGAAACGACGGCTCCTTGATGTACATGATATGACCGACTATATGACCACTCTTGTCGGTGATGAGCATGCGACCCAGCTTGTCATCCCAGCCACCAGTTTCGCTGAGATGCTTGCGAAAGGCCGCTGGCGGACGCAAATCGACGGGAGTGAACTCGCCCATCTCGGCATATGTGTTCTCGAGCTTCAGAAACTCATCCAGGTCATCATCGGTGAAGAGCCTCAAGATGACGTTCGGTCCTTCCAGCATGATCGTTCTCCCTTGAAATGTCGTCCTATCCGGGGCACTTCTCCTATGTTCGTCTCCATGCTGCCGTAGACAGGTTGGAGAGTCCGCTCGAATACGCACTTCAGCTCAACAAAGCTTCCGACAACGGTTGGCACTCGCCTCGCAGCAACGAGAATGTCTCGCGGTCCCGGTATTCCCCGCGTAGGAAATTCCCCTGGCGCTGTGTGCCCTCGTATTGATACCCGCACTTCTCCGCGACCTTGCGTGAGGCCGCGTTACCCTTGAACATGCCGAGCTGTAAGCGCGGTATGGGTTTGAGCTTAAATAGGTACGCCGAGAAGATGCGCAACGCCTCGGTCATGTAGCCTTTGCCGCGATCCTCAGGCCGGAAGATCGCGTAGCCGACCTCATAGCCAGCCAGCATCGGCGACGGCCGAAAGAACACGATGGCGCCCACCATCTTCCCATCGCCGCTTGCGATGACCATGCGGCCCTGATCTTCCTGCCACCACCCGGTCTCACGGAACTGCTCTCGCATGTCCGACAGGGTATGAAGCACAATAGGGACGTATTCGCCGCGGGCGGCAATGTCCGAGTCAAGGGCAAACAGCTCCTCAAGATCTTCTTCTGTGAACAGTCGAAGGACGACCTTGCTGCCTTTCAACATACTTCACCTCTTTTCTGACGCCAATCGACTTCGTGCCGAACCTGGTCATTGGGGACGCCCGATACTGGCCGACTGCTAACCTACCCCCTGGATCAGACATCGCATTATCTCCACTGAGAAGCCTGACCTCCCTCCGGGTTCATACCAATGTCTAAGTTACACCGACGGCGCTCCGATGCCCAGCAGCAGGCGAAGTGGAGTCCCCAGGCCACAGAGCGCAGCCCGCTGCTGGCGGTCCACAAGTCACCGTTTCCGGTGCGGGGGCCGTTAGCCCAACGCGCTGTGTGGTCGGATAGCGTTGTACAAGTCGACAATCCAAAGCCCATATTGCCAAATCTCGAGAGGCCTGCCACCGATGGCATCCCTGGTACGGCCGAACGGTGGCGATTCACGAATCGCTCGTAAGGAACGGCAAGGGCGTGTTTCGCTGTTCGCCGGATCAGGACGACCAGTCCAGGTTGCTGGATATACCGCAATGGATGTTTGATCGGGCGATTTGCTGCGCGATGCACATGACCGATGCCGCCGGACGCGTCACCCTCAAGGGTAGCAAATACTTGTTCCTGAAGAATTGGGGCAACCTGAGATACGAACAGCGCATCCGACTCGATGAGATCCTGGCCATAAACGCCCGATTGAGTAGGGTCTACTGGCTCAAAGACCTGCTGGTCCACCTTTCGGGCTACTGCCGCGTCGATTATGCCCGGGCGACTCTTAACCAATGATGTGCCCTAGCCCGCCAGGATGGACATCCCGTCCTGGCCCGATTCGCACGAGGGCTGCAAGAATATGCGTACGGCATCCTCAGTCACTGCCGACACGCAATGCACACCGCCCGGCTCGAAGGCGTTAACAACAAGATCAAAGTCATCAAACGCATTGCCTACGGCTTCCACGACCTCCGGTAGTTCGCCCTCGAAGTCAAACAGGCATTCCCAGGACACCTTGCCAGTAACTAATTGAGAGGAGAACCCACTTTTATTCTGGTGGCACTGTCAACGTGTTCTGCCACAGCGAGGCGCCCGCAACCGTATTCCTGAGGAGCTCAGGGTTCGGGCTGCTCAAGCGATTCGAGTTCGTTTCGGATCGGCATCCGACGGAAGGGCACAAGATCTACTTCAACGCGCACGTGGCTCGACGAGTTCCCGGGGATTCGTATACTCCAGGCAAGCCTGCGCAAGTAACGTGAGTGAACCTCCAAACGGAGAGTCGGATGCCCATGCGAATACGCCGCTACGGAACAGAGGGTCCTGTTGTGACTGTGCTTCACGGAGGCCCGGGAGCGGCGGGTTACATGGCGCCAGTAGCCCGTGGCCTCGCGGACAAGTTTCGCGTGCTCGAGCCGTTTCAGCGTGGTAGCGGAGAGGAACCGCTTACAGTGGCCCGCCACATCGCGGACCTTCACGAGCTTGTAAAGCAGCATTGCGATAACGAGCGCCCGGCTCTCGTCGGTTCGTCCTGGGGTGCGATGCTCGCCCTTGCCTATGCAGCCGCCCATCCTCACAGCGCAGGCTCACTTGTCCTGATTGGCTGCGGGACCTTCGATCGAGCGGCCCGTCAGCGCTTGGATGCAACGCTAGATGAGAGGATGGACGAGACCTTGCGGCGACGTTTGGAACACCTCGCGGACGATTCTCCGAACCCCGACGAGCGGCTCAGGACGATGGGCGACCTGGTCCTGCCAGTGTACTCCTGCGCGCTCGTGACCACCGACCAGGAAATCGAGGCCTGTGACGCGCGTGCCCATCACGAGACGTGGCAGGATATGGCGCGGTTGCAGGACGAGGGCGTGTATCCTTCGGCCTTCACAGCCATCAGCGTGCCTGTGCTCATGGTGCACGGTGCCGTCGACCCCCACCCGGGGCAGATGGTCCGGGCGAGTCTTCAGCCCCATATCCCGCAACTGGAGTACCTTGAATGGCAACGATGCGGACACTACCCTTGGCTCGAAAAGGCGGTGCGCAGCGAGTTCTTTGCGGTTCTGCGCGGGTGGTTGACCAGGCAATCCATGCACACTTCTCGCTAGTCGGCGCGTGAGATTAGCAGTCGGTAGCGGCACAACGGATCCGCCTGCGCCTTATGTAAGAACTTGTGCTCTGGGCAAATCACGTTCGAAACACGCTTGACGGGGTCTATATCAGCAGTATATATATAGCGTATACATAGATTGGACGGCCCTTCTTGTGGCCTCCCGGAGGCCCGTGGAGAGGCAGAGTGTCCCTGAAATACGCCATTTTGGGCCTACTCTTGGAGGGGCCGCGGCACGGCTACGAGCTGAAGGGCTTGTACGACGAGGCAGTTGTCCCGAGCGCCAAGCTGAACTTCGGGCAGGTGTATCCGACATTGGACCGCTTGCGGCGGGACGGCTGTGTTGAACAGGACGTGGTCAGCCAGGATGACCGGCCGGACAGGAAGGTCTACTCGCTGACAGAACACGGAAGCAAGCAGCTTCTGGATTGGCTCGACACGCCTACCGAGCTGAGCTTGGAGACGCGTAATGAGACATTCCTGAAGCTGATGCTGGCTCGACGACTGACGGGAATCGACCCGCTCCAAGTCCTAAAAGTCGAGAGACGGGCCTGCTTCGCACGCCTGCATGAAGTCACCCAAGCGAGGGCTCGAGCCAAGGAAGACGGGGAACCCCTGCAGACCATCCTGCTGCTGGATCTGGCGGTCCTGCGGCTCGAAGCCTTCATGAAGTGGTTGGAGGACTGTGATGAGCTTCTGCGAGAAGAGAAACAGCCATGAACACTGACAACACGATGGCAGTCGAAGCCTGTGGCCTTACCCGGGTCTTCGGCGAGGAGGCAACCATGGTCGAAGCGCTACGCGGTATCGACCTCTCCGTTAGCCGAGGCGAGTTCGTGGCCATCATGGGCCCGTCCGGATCAGGCAAGAGCACACTGCTTCATCTGCTGGGCGGGCTGGATGAGCCCACCGGCGGATCCGTTCATGTGGATGGCCAAGACATCGGAGCGATGAGCGACGACGAGATTACACAACTGCGGCGTCGTCACATCGGCTTTGTGTTTCAGGCGTTCAACCTTCTGGATGTGCTAACCGCGGCGGAAAACGTTGCCTTGCCTTTGATCATCGATGGAATGAGCGAGCCGGAGGCGAGTGCTCGAGCGAAAGCTGTGCTGGAGCGGGTCGGCATCGATAAGCGCGGAGATCATTATCCAACTGAACTTGCCGGTGGCGAGCAGCAGCGGGTGGCCTTGGCTCGATCACTTTCCACGGATCCGGTTTTGCTGCTGGCCGACGAACCCACTGGTAACCTGGACAGCCGGAACAGCGAGCAGATCATCGCCCTGCTCCGGAAGCTCATCGATGATGATGGTCAGACGGTCGTGATGGTTACCCACGATCCGGGTCACGCGGCCTGGGCGGATCGTCTGATCACCCTACGCGACGGCAGAATCGAGGATGAGCAAACGCTGCCGCGCGGGCGCGCGACGAAGGCGGTGCTTGAGGAACTGGAGCCGCGGTGATGATCCTCACCAGCTACACGATCAGAGAAATATGCCGCCGTCCAGGGCGGACCATCCTCACGCTCCTGGGCATCGTCATCGGAGTGCAAGCCCTCGTGGCGATTCCACTGACGATCCAGACGACGCGTCACACACACCGCGCGCTATTCGAGGGCATGACCGGCCGGGCCGCCCTCGAAGTCGTGCCCTTTGGACAAAGCGGCTTCGCGCCCGGACTGTCTGAGCGAGTGGAAGAAGTAGAAGGAGTCGCAGCGGCCGTTCCGGTCGTCCAGTCGACGGCCGCCATCTGGGGTCCTTCGGGTCTTGTCCCGGTGATGATCCTGGGCATCGACCTCGAGCGCGACCACGAGGTTCGCGACTACGCGCTGAGGCGCGGAAGCCTGCTGACCGGCCAAGGTGGAGTCTTACTCGAAGCCGGCATGGCTGAGTCGTTGGGGTACGATGTGGGGGCCACAATCCGGTTGCTCGCACCGTCGGGGGCAACTAGTGTCGAAGTCTCGGGCCTCCTCGAACCTCGCGGCGCGGCGGCGGTGAATGGCGGCGCCGTCGCCATTTTGCCCATGGCCACAGCACAACGGCTCTATCGACTTGAAGGTCAGGTCAACAGTCTCAACCTGGTGCTGGCGGACCGGGCCGACCCTGACGAAGTCGCGGACCAGGTCTCCAGGCAATTGCCACCCGGGCTGACCGTCCAGGCACCCGCGAACCGCGCGGCTCTGGCACACGAGGCGCTGGTTAACACGGAACGGATGCTAGCGATCTTGAGCGTAGGTTCCCTTGTGGCCGGTGCCTTTGTGATCCTCAACTCGTTCTTGATGAACCTCGGTGAGCGACGGCGTGCGCTGGCCATCCTGCGAGCCTTGGGCGCGACGCGCAAGCAGGTCACGCGGCTGCTCTTTTCTGAGGCGGTTCTGTTGAGCGTCATAGGTACGGCACTTGGAATGCCGATCGGTCTGGGGGCGGCCTTCGTGATGACGCACCTGATGGCGCGGCTTTCGGGACCTGTCGCGCCCCAGCTCCAGATGACCGCAGGCCCGTTCCTATTGGCAGCGCTATTGGGGCCCGGCGTCGCCATGTTGGCGACGTACCTGCCCGCCAGAAACGCGGCGCGTCGCTCGCCGTTGGCCGAACTGCGAGGGCGTCCCGAGACGAGTCCGGCAGGCCACGGGCGCGGGCGACACTGGCCTGGGTACGTTGGCCTCGGCATGCTGGCGGCATTCGGCATGGTTTACGCCGTGATTCTGACCGGTCGAATGCCAAGCGAGATGTTCATCTACATCATGCCGATGGGCATGGCCCTGACGCTCGTGGGTTGCGCTTTGGCCGTTCCCATGGCCCTCCGTCCACTCTCGCGCCTGGCCCAATGGTTGCTGCGGCCGGTTCTGGGAGTCGAGGCAATTCTCGCTATTCGCCAGCTACGGCGCCATCCGACGAGAACTTCCCTGGTGGTCGGCGTCTTGACCGTTTCCGTCATTCTATCGATCGGTTACGGGAACTCCATACTGAATTCGGTTCGCCACGCGCGAGGAATGATGGTCCGCGTCTTCGCCAACATCGACTTCCTGATCTTTCCAACTGCGCTTTCCGGAACTGAGTTCCTACCCGTTTCGATGCCGGAGGCGTACGCGGATAGCGTCAGAGATATGGAGGGCGTTCGTCGGGTGGGCATGGGGAACCTCTGCGCGTCGCGTGTGGAAGGCTACCCGATCCAGGTCTTTGCCCGAACGTGCCGTCCGGGCGAGGACCCCGGCTTTCGCTTCGTGGGTGGCGACGACGAAAAGATTCGACGAGGTTTGCGGCGCGGTGAGGTTGTGATTGGAACCACATTGGGGCAGAGGGCAGGGCTCGAACCAGGTGAGCAGATCTCGATAACGACGCGAGCGGGGGTCCGCGAGTTCACCGTAGCCGGTCTGACGCCGGAGTACAGCGCTGGTGGTATGATCGTGTTGATCGAATGGGGCTACGCCAAGAAGCACTTTGACTTAGAAGGGGTTCGCTACATCTATGTGACTGCAGTTCCCGAGGACCGGATCGGCGTAGAGCGGCGTCTGCGCGTCTTGTGCGACGAACACGGGCTGTTAATGCACTCGCGGACGGAGTTTACGGCAATGTGCGATGAGATGATTGGAAATGCGATCGCTTCTGCATGGGTCCTGCTGGGCTTGGTCTTTGTGGTCGCCTCCCTGGGGGTCACCAACTGCGTGACCGTGAACGTCCTGGAACAGACTCGCGAACTGGGGGTTCTTCGAGCCGTGGCGATGAAACGCCGGCAGGTCTGCAAGATGGTCCTCGCCCAGGCACTGGCCATCGGCACAATAAGTACGCTCCCGGGCGCTGCGCTGGGTGCGCTCCTTGGCTATGCGGTGAGTAACGCGACCTATGCTACCGTAGGTCTGCCCATACCGTACGTATTAGAACCCGAACTGTTGATTGGCGGTGTTATTGTGGCACTGGTGGTAGCCGTGTTGGCTTCCCTGACACCTGCCTGGCGTGCCGGGCGACTGAATGTCACGCACGCTCTACGGTATGAATAGACTGTGGCGTATGACTGAAGCATGCGGAGCCACATCGTAAGAGACAAGAGCACCCTGAAAAGCCGTGCGAAAGTCCAGTTTATGTTCACAGAATACTATAATATCCATATTTTCAATAATACTGAAAGCCATTGAAAGCATGCCGTTCAGTTCGATAGTATGGGGGCAAATACCTGGGGTTGTGGGTCTACAGGTCGGTCGTGCTGGCCTGCAGGGCCACGCACATGCGTTTCGGGAGGAACCACATGAACAGAGGAACAGTAGTCTACGCCGTGCTGGTTTTCGCAGCGGCTCTCGCGCGGGGTAGGGCGGTAGAACCGGGCGCAGAGTCGGAAATGAGGGACATGCGGTTCATCGAAGGCGGCACGTTCGAAATGGGCGACGTCTTCAACGAACGTGTACAGTTAGCCAAGCCGGTGCATGAAGTGACGGTATCGGCTTTCTACTTGAACAAGTACGAGGTTACGGTCGAGGAGTTTGCAGCCTTTGTGAAGGATAGCGGATATTTGACTTCGGCTGAGCGGGGTGACGATCGCGAGTCTGCGCCCGGCAGGGTCCCGATGCCAAGAACGCCGGCTGAATATGACGCACGTCTGGCTGGACGCGGGGCAGTAATCCTGGATCCCGTGGCGCAGGAGACTTCCTGGGGGCTGACGGCAAATTGGAGGGACCCGCTCTATGAGCAAAGTCCCCAGGATCCGGTTGTGTGCGTGTCTTGGACCGATGCCGCACACTACTGCAATTGGCTGAGCGAAAAGGAGGGCCTGCCGGTCGCCTATGACGTCAAGACCGGCGATCTCTTGGATGCCGAAGGACGGCCGACGGCAGACGTAACGAAAGTAAGAGGCTATCGATTACCGACCGAGGCCGAGTGGGAATACGCCGCCCGAGAGGGCGGAAGGAGAGTCAGATTCGGCAACGGGAAGGACATCGCCCGGCCCGAGGAGATGAACTTCAACGCACCCGAGGGCGACTTCGAGTTTGCAGAGAAGGGGAAGCTGCGAGGAAAGACGCTGCCGGTGGGCAGCTTTGCGCCGAATAGCTTGGGCCTTCATGACATGAGCGGAAACGTGATGGAATGGTGCAGCGACTTTGTGGGAAGGTACCCCAAAGAGCGGCAGGTCGACCCCTATCAACAGAAAGGCGCGATGGGCCCGCACCGCGCGGCCCGCGGTGGAGCAATGTGCTCGAATGCGAGTTTCGTGCGGGTCGCCATCCGGTTGGGATGGGTTGCGAACGACCGGTGTAACAACATCGGGTTTCGTGTCGCGAGATCTAAGTGAGCCGCTTAGTTCGATGGTGGTTATTCCAAAATGGCTCCAGCGTCGTACTCACGGGCACGATCGCACACTGCATGGAGAACCATGATGATCGAGGGAAAAAACGTGGTCCTCAGGCTCTTCAAAGAGGAGGACCTTGACGAGTTCGTGACTCTGTACAACAACACCTCCGAGCGGGGAGAGTTTTACCCCATCTCGCTGCGCTCCCTGGCGGAATGTCGCAAGGAGTTCCAAGAGAAGGGTTGGTGGGATGAGCACCGAGGCAGCATGCTCATTACCGACAAGCAAGGACGGACCCTCGGCACGATATTCTTCTTCAAAGGGTCGCAGTACCAGGAAGGGTACGAGATCGGCTACACCGTTCTGCGGCGCGAGGATCGCGGGCAGGGAATCATGAGCGAGGCGTTGCCCCTCTTCTCCGCGTATTTGTTCGAACTGAAACCCATCGCGCGCCTGTATCTGCTGACCGCGTGCGACAACATCCCTTCGCAAAAGGTGGCCCAAAAAGCCGGGTATCAGCACGAAGGCACTCTACGCAAGGCCTTCTTCATGCGCGGCAAACACCACGATTGCGAGGTGTTTTCTCTGCTGAGAGAGGAATGCCCCTCCCTCAAGGAAGTTATGAAGGACATTGGGTAGCGTTTGCTGGTGACATTGGTGCGCGGGCCCCGCTGCGCGAGTGTTTACGGCGCCAATGCATACTGTAGCGCACGGCCGGGAGGTTGATGTGTCTTGTAACAAGCTGTCTCAGAGTGCGGTGATCATCGTGGGAATGCTCAGACGTTCAAGGTACAGAGGTGTCCGTACAATCAGCGTCTACAGCCAAGAACGCTCATGAAGGAAGGCTGCCATGCAAGCTGAGACACTATTCAAGGTCGTTTTCGGAGTATGGGTCGTTCTGTTCCTCGGCGCGATGGGGTATGCCCATCGCAAGGCTATGCGGAAGCACGGCTCGCGCTTTGCCCAATGCGCGAACGAATACCGGCCGCTTCTGTGGGTGCGCGTTTCGTTGGGGATCCCGCTTTGGGCTTTCCTGATTGACTGGTTGGCCTCCATAGGTTGTTTTCCATGGGCATGGGTTTCCCTGCCGACGTGGGCGCGCTGGAGCGGCGTCGGTTTTGGTGTTGTGGTCGCAGGGTTGATGTGGTGGACCATGATCGCACTGGGAAGCAACTACCGGGGCACCGTGGGCCTTCATCCGAACCATGAGCTGGTTACACACGGGCCGTACCGGTTCGTACGACATCCGATGAACGCGGTTTTCCCTTTGGTGTCGATCTTTTTGTTCCTGCTGTCTGCCAATTGGGTCCTCGGCGCGGGAGCGTTGATCCTCATCGGCACCATAAGTATTGTGCGTGCCCCGATCGAAGAGAAGCAACTGATCGAGCGGTTCGGGGAGGAATATCATGCCTACATGCGACGAACCGGGCGCTTCCTTCCGCGGTTTCGTCAACGTGGTGATTCGAAGTGAATGGAAAAGCTACTCTCGGCAACATGAAAGAGCAAGGTTTGCCGGCAGGAAGTACCTCGGCGACGACTCTCGCGACGCGGGCTTTCGCACGACTCTTCGTCGCACTGATCGTGTCGGGTGGCCTGCTGTTTGGGGCGGCGGGGACTCTTGCGTGGGGGCGGGCGTGGATCCACCTCGGCCTTTGGATCGTGACATTGATCACAAACATCACCGTTCTGGTCAACAAGAACCCGGCCGTAGTGGCCGCACGAATGAAAAAGCAACCCAGTGCGAAGTTCGAAATAGTCATGCTCCCCCTGTTCGTCTTCGCGGTGCTGGCGATTCCGATCATCGCCGGATTGGATGCGGTGCGGTATGCGTGGACGTCCGTTCCCTACTGGACCATCTGGCCGAGTATCGTCTTCCATGTGGCCGGAGACGCGTTCATGCTCTGGGCCATGGTCGTCAATCCGCACCTCGAAGGGACTGTTCGAATACAGGGTGAGCGCGGTCATCGAGTGATTACGACCGGTCCGTACGCCATCGTTCGCCATCCCATGTATGTTGGACTGATCCTCGTACTTGCGGGGGCTCCACTCTTCCTGGGATCAGGCTGGGCGTTCCTTCCCGTCGGTATAGTGTGCTTGGGATTGGTTATCCGGGCGGCTTTGGAAGACCGAATGCTGCTCAAGGAGCTGCCTGGGTATACGGCGTATGCGCACAAAACGACCTATCGGTTGATACCAGGCGTTTGGTGATCACGTGAGTGTGGGGCATGTTTATCGACGGTAAAGAACGTGGGCTCGACTACCAGCTCTGGCCGGACCAGCCAGCGCTGATGCACCTACGCTCGCTTCGTTGTAGAGAACGCATCATGAGTGATGCCCCCAATCGACTGAGCGTCTTGCTCGTGTCGGCGGGTTGAAGGAGCCGCAAATGCACAAGACCGCGAACTTGCTGATTACGAATGCCCGGCTCATTGACGGCACTGGTGCACCGCCCCGGGTGCCTTGTTCGATCAGGATTCGCGCGGGACGGATCGCCGAGATCGAACGGGAACTTCCGGCCGGAGATGATCCCGTGCTCGACGTCGCCGGCGCAACCGTCATGCCGGGGCTGATCGATCCTCACGTCCACCTGCAGGCAGTCCCCGGGGCAACGTTCCGCGGGGACAACGAGGACAGGTTATGGCAGGCGCGCTTCCAACAACTGAGAGCGTACGTGGCCTGTGGTGTGACCACGGTGTTGGACGCAGCCATTGCTGCACCCGTGTTGCGCGAAATCCGAAGGTATCTCGATTCCGGAGGTGTCGGGCCCCGCTATCTGGCCCTCGCCCCGGCCTTCTACCCTCCCGACGGATATCTTGATCACAATTTCCTCAGCGAGGAATGGGGGCCGATATGGCGACCGGCGGGCACGCGTGAGGACGTCAGGGCACTTTTCGATGAGTATAAGGGCATCTCCGGCATCATCGGCGTCAAGGTTTTCATCGAGTACGGATTCAGCCCCTTCTATGACTGGCCGATCGTCTCGCCCAAAATGCGCAGCCTTATCGTGAGCGAGGCGGCGGCCCGGAACCTGCCTGTTTACGTCCACAGCATCCAACCGAGAGCGCACGCTGTGGCCCTGGAGTTGGAGCCCCGTGCATTGATGCACTCGGGTCTGCTCGACCGAGAGCCGCCGGCGGAATTCACGGAACGGATGAAAACTGGAACGACCTATATGGTCACAACACTGTCGTCCCAGTTCGATTGTTTGCTCGCGCGCAAGTCGTTTGTGAGGGGGATCGACGATCGGCTGGTTTTGGCCACTGTGCCGAAGGAGCAACTAGCAACGGCGCAGGACCCGAGGGCGTGGCGGTACATGTGGCGTTGCCTATTCCACATGATCGCCCCGAGCTGGACGCCAACCTGGCTTGCGTCGATGGCGAGCTGGTTGCTTGCGCCGAAGATGCCTGAGATGAGCCTTCGCAGTCTCTTCCGTGCCTCATGTCAAGCCATCTCGAGGCTGCACGAGGTCGGCGTTCGCATTGTGGCCGGATCGGACTCGGGTGCGTGGCCTGTGTTCCCGAGTTGCTTCCACGGGTACAGCACCCTCCGCGAGCTGGAAATGCTGACTGCTGCAGGGATGCAACCTATGGACGTATTGCAGGCCGCAACCCGTCTCCCCGCAGAAATGATCGGGCTGCAGGACGAAATCGGAACGGTGGAAGTTGGAAAACGCGCCGATCTTATCGTCCTTGCGGACGATCCCTTGGCTGACATGAAGGCTCTCCGCTCTATTCTCTGGACGATCAAGGATGGAAAGCCCCGTCCCCCAGTGGGGTGGATGGACCATTGATCCTGTCGGGAAGGTCTCTCGCTGTTCGGACGAACGCATCGCCGAGAGGTGGCTTCTCTCACTTGGGGTTGTTGATTATGGCCGGTGGTGCTCTCGTGCTCCTACGAGCGCGTAATTGAGCGCGAACCGCTGGCCGAGCGCGGGGCACACGCGTTGCTGTCTGAACCGATCGCAACACGGAATATGGGGAATGTGGACGACTTCCGTTTCATCGAGCCCGAATCGTTGGAGCGCCTCTGACATTATCGGCGGAACGTTTGCATTCACCGACGCACTCCCGTCACGGGTGGATGTCGATCGACCGCGGGCCCGACAGGAAGGCGCCATAATCCACTTTTAGCGTGGGTTTCATGGCACGCGTGTGTCAGAGTATATGAGGGGCCCACGCGATGGCACGGTTTTCAAAGTCGGAGCTGCGGTGAATGGGCCTATCGCAGGACGATGAGAGCATCACGGGGATGGTCGCGACGTACCGTGACACGGTTCAGCCGTTGTACGAATTTGTCTCTCGGCGAGCCGGCCCCTCTCGCCAGTTGGCGGAGGATATCACGCAGGAGACGTATCTGCGGGCGGTTGTGCAATGGCGAGACGATCGAAGGCCGGACAAGGCGTTGGCCTGGCTACAGACCGTCGCCCGCAATCTCCTGCTCAATCACTATCGCCGTAGGAAGCCGAAGTCACTGGACGAGTTGAACCTCAAGGAGGTGTTGGAAACGGCACCTGTGGACAGCCCCGATGCTGCGGCGCTGGTGTACTGGGGATTGGCCCGCCTGGGACGTCGACCACGCCGATTGCTTGAGGCGTTCTATATCGATGGGAAACCAGTGCGAATGATCGCAGGCGAACTTGGTGTTTCCGAGCGCGCGGTCGAGGGTCGGCTCCGCAGGGCCAGACAAGCACTGAAGAAGGTGTTAGGACCTAATATATCGAGTCATGGAGAGATGTCATGAAGAGCACACACACACCCGATCCCGAATTCGTTAATCGTCTCCAATGGGAGCTTGAGTCAGCGGTGCGCCGCCGGGCATCCGTGAACGGAGTGTCGGGCGCCATGCGGTTGGCCCATTCGCGCTGGGGTGCCGGGCTCGCGATGGCGCTATTGTCGATGTTCATGGGGGCGGCTGGCACGTATGCGGCAATGAACCGTAGCGAAGGGCGGGAAGCAGGATTGCACGTCGCCCGGGCCGAAGCGCTCCTGGAACTCGCGCAAGCGAAGCTGGGCAGCGTTGCTCCGGGGTTTGCGAAGGCGATGGCCCTTGCCGAAGAAGGTGGGCTGGCCGATCGAGAATTGCGGCAGGCGGAAGTTCAGGTTGCGCGCGCCGAGACCGACGTAGCGATCCGCGAACTGGAGCTTGCCGAGACACTCATAACCGGCAAGCCGGCAAATGATGCTCTTTCAGCTCCGCAATTAAGCGGGCGGGATTTCGTGACGGAGCGGCTGGTCGAGGGGCGCCGTCCGATGGTGCTCCAGCTTGAACTCTTGGCCGATCGTGCCCAGCGGTACCAGCAGCTGGCTGATTCCGGTTTAGTAACTGCCGCGGAGCACAAGTCCGCTCGTACACAAGTCGCTCAGGGCGAGCAGGATTTGGCCGCGTTGGAGAAGCGTATCAAACTGCGCGCGTCCTTCCTGGCCGGGGAGCTGTCGTCGACGGAAGTCGAATTGGAGGGGATGCTTCTTGACACCGTCACCGCGCACGAAAACGGAGCCCGCCAGCTTGAGGCGCTTGCTGAGCAACGCGATCGCATCTCACATCTTTCAGAACGCGGCTTGGTCTCCGCTGCGGAGGTTGAGGCCATTGAGGCCGAGTTGCGAGAGACGGAAGCCCAACTCGAACTCGTCGATCTGGAGCAGCGCATACTTCATCAGAAACTGGAGGAGGAGGCAACGGAGTAGACGGTCCACCCGTGGAGACGAGATGATGAAAGATGAGGCCCGGCACTCCATGTT
>CAYOQG010000053.1:0-22723 GCA_964405925.1 uncultured Phycisphaeraceae bacterium
CCTGGTTATCTCCATTGTTGGGTGTGTTAGTACAGCCAGTCTTTTGAATTCCGCCTTCTTTAATACGATCTTCGGTGGTCAAGTGGCTGTCACACCGGGACCTGGGGCCGCGTTCATCCTTGTACGCTGTGTCAATGAGACAGGGCTACCCGTTGAATTCATCGTGACGATTCAGCGCAGCGTGCTGGTCACGGACGAAGAGGGCAATTACGAGATCAGCGACGACGGTCAGTTTATCACCACGCCCGAGCGCCAGACGCTTCGTCTGAGCACGAGCGCGACCGGCCAGGGAAGCGAGATCGGGTCCCTCTTCCCGTGTGGCGAGTCACCGGTAACCCACATCGGGCTGGGTGAAAGCCTGCTTCGGGGGGATACAGCGGTGTTTGTCAACAGCGAGGGCGCCCGTGGAGCGGCCGGGTTCGGCGTCGTCGCCGGCGACCTCAACCCCTTGCAGCTTGAGGCTGGCAATTTCAACTGTGGCGACACGATCATCTTCCGAGCCTTTGAAAGTTACGCGGTCGCGGGTGGTGTAGCCCTGCAGGCGTATCGGCTCCGGAGTATTGATCAACCGTCGATCTTTTCGGGTCCGGACACGTTCGTAAACCTTGAGAGTTTCATCCAGTCTCAGGTCCGCGAAGATGAGCCGTAGGGAACGCAGCCCAGTTTACCCCAACCGAGAGGCCATTTATGGACACGCCAAGTTGCATGCACAACGTCCACGATAAGCCCGTTGTGAACCGTCGGAACCTATCCAGTCGGCGTCGAGGCAAGACCATCGTCGCCCTTTTTGCCTTCCTGTCCGGCGGATCGCTGATGGGTGGGTGCGAAACGCGCTTCAAAGAGGCGGCGATGGACACCACCAGGCAATTCGTGCTCGGTCTCCTCGACCCCGTCACCATCGCGGAACTCATCCTCGGCGAGGACCTCGTCGATTCAGATCAGTAGCCACGATCCTGTCCTAACCGACTCGAACCGGGGCGATGTGCGCGCCCCCACAACGAGGCCTGCCCGGCCCTTGGCTGGACGGATCCGGCGCCGACGGGTCCGGTTTGCTGGTGATCAATGCTGTCTGCACTCCCCTTTTAGTTGAGACTTCCTCTCATCTCTGAGTATCCAGACCGTACGTCGTCAGCCTCGATTGTCCGTTTTCGCAGCGCAATCCGTCCTGAAAAAGACACATTTACTGTCGCTCAGGACCCTCAGTCGCACTTTTTGCAGCAGTATGACAGTTTCCTGTGTCGATGTTAGGTTTAGTGCTTTGTGGCGGCGGCCAAACTAATTCTTGAGATTCGAGTTGATTTTAAGACGCAGTCTCATTATCCTTTCCTTGGTCGACGAGTGGACGGTTCAAGAGGACATAATACTTCGGCGGGGTTAGCTAGACTGTGATACGAGTGAGCGTTCCAACTCTGAGGTCCGGTGAAGTCGTGGTGGTTGAGAGAATCGCCAGCAGCAACGGCGCTGCGAAGCGATTGGCTGACCTTGGCTTCGTCCAAGGTGCGCGGCTGGAAATGGTCAGGCCTGGCGTGCCCTGTATCGTTCGAATCAATGAGACGTGCATAGGCCTTGGCCGAGATCACCAAACCTCGATCGAGCTTAGTGTTGCCTAGCGAAAGCGGTCTGCGCGTCCCTACTTCCCCCGCGTCCCGGGTTGGGCGCTGCGAATTGTAGTCAGTCACGTCTCAGCCCGGATGATGGGATCCACCTCGCCAAAATCGATGCTCCAGACGACACCCATTCCGGTCCTTCAAAGGCGAAGGGTGGTGGCCCTTACCGGCAACCCAAACACGGGCAAGACTACGCTTTTCAATGCTCTAACAGGGTTTCGCCAGCACGTCGGAAACTACCCCGGGGTAACCGTAGAGAAGAGAACCGCACGTCTGCGCTGTGATAGCGCGAACCGAACCATCGAGCTCGTCGATCTGCCGGGGGCGTACAGCCTTGCCGCACACTCGAAGGATGAGGTCGTTGTCCTGGATGCTCTGCTGGGGCGGCAGGACGAGTTGGGCGCGCCCGACCTTATTGTTGTGGTCGTCGATGCCGCGAGCCTTCGAAGGAACCTTTTTTTTACGACACAAGTTCTGGAAATCGGACGACCAGTCGTCGTTGTCTTGAACATGGTCGACGTAGCCGAGGCCTCAGGGATGCGAATCGACCCCGCGATTCTGAGTGACGAGCTCGGTGCCCCTGTCGTCCCGGTCGTGGCGACCAGACAGCATGGCATCGAGTCGCTGCGCTGTGCCATCTTGAACTCTCTGGATAATGCTCCATCGACCCACTGCTCCGCCTTTCCCGACTGTGTTTGCGCAGAGCTTGAGGGATTGACAAGCACACTTGCCTGCCAGACGAAGGATTCAACCGACCGTGCTACACGGGTCGAGGCCCTCCAGACCCTGCTGACTCCGGGCGGCTATCATGAGGAACGACTGCTCCGCCGCTGTGGTCGAACCCTGGCCACCGAGCTAGCCGACCGGCGGGCGAGGATTCAGGCAGCCGGTGAGTCCATTGCAGAAGTGGAAGCGCGCGTCCGCTACGCCTGGATCGATCGCGCGATGAGCCGTGCGGTAAAGCAGGATCCGGGTAGGCATCGATCCTCTCTCGATGCCATCGATCGCATCATCACCCACCGCGTTTTCGGGCCCGTGATCCTGCTCGTGTTTATGGTGAGTTGCTTCCAGGCTGTTTATACGTTGGCAGGACCGCTGATGGACGTTATTGACGGCGTCTTTTCCGCATTGGGAGGTTTCCTGACCACCTCCCTTGCGCCCGGGGCACTGCGGAGCTTGTTGGCTAATGGGGTTGTGGCCGGAGTCGGTTCGGTGCTCACGTTCTTGCCCCAGATCCTGATTCTGTTCATGTTCATCGCGGTCATGGAAGACTGCGGATACATGGCAAGGGCCGCATTTCTCCTGGACCGATGGATGGGGGCGTTTGGTCTCAGTGGCAAGTCGTTCATTCCCTTGCTTTCGTCGTTTGCCTGTGCAGTTCCTGGGATCATGGCCACGCGGACGATCGAGAATCGGCGCGATCGATTCGTGACCGTCCTGATCGCCCCGTTGATGAGTTGCAGTGCTCGTCTACCGGTCTATGTCCTGTTGATTGGGGCGTTCATTCCTGGCAAACCGTTGATCGGTGGCCTGGTCAGCCTCCAGGCTGTCACGCTGTTGGCCCTGTATGTTCTCGGTGTGGCGGCGGCGGTGGTGGTCACGGCGATCATGAAACGAACCGTCTTGCGCGGTCGACCCGAGTCGTTTCTGATGGAACTACCGACATACAAGTGGCCAAGCGTGCGCACGGTGCTTTACCGTGTCTACGAGCGTGGCAAAGCCTTTTGCGTATCGGCGGGGACGATCATTGTGGCTGTCACCATCCTGGTCTGGGCCCTGGGGTACTATCCCCGACCCGCGTCCATTGCGGCTGACCACAAGACCCGACGCCTCGCCGCTCAGCGTGCTTTCACCGAGCGGGTTGAGCGGATTGCCACAAGCTACGATCCCTCGTTGCCCGGAGACTCGCTGGTTGCCCAGGAACCGGTGGCGTCGGTGCTGACGGAGATTGAAACACTTGAACAAGCGTTCACAGACGCGATCGAAGCGAACGGATCAACAGAGGGTAGCGCAGACTGGAGGACTCGACGTCGAGCCGTTGATGAGCGCATCGCCGCAGTTGTTTCCAGCGGCGGTTGGGCCGGTCAAGCCGCACAGGACCTGTTTAATGCCAATCGGGAGCTGAAGAAGCAGGTAGCGCAGATCGACGGGAGCGAAGCGTCGGACTACTTGCACCAGAGCATCTTAGGGCGGATGGGACGTTGGATCGAACCGATCGTCAAACCGTTAGGCTGGGATTGGCGCATCGGGACTGCTGTCATTGCCTCTTTCCCTGCGCGTGAGATCGTCGTCGCCACTATGGGCACGATCTACAATTTGGATGATAAGGGGGACGGGCAACCGATGGGGCTTCGGGAGAAGCTTCATCATGTGGAGGGGCCCGACGGAAAGCCCGTGTTCAACGCTGCCGTTGCGTTATCCATCATGGTGTTCTTCGCCCTTTGCTGTCAGTGTGCCGCCACGCTGGCAACGATCAAGCGGGAGACGCATTCGTGGCGTTGGCCCCTACTGACGTTCGGCTACATGACGACCCTCGCATACGTCGGTGCGTTGGTCACCTATCAGGTATTCATAAGGGTTGTTTAGGCTCGGCAGCATGGGTGTTCAGGACGTCATAGCATTGGCACTTGTCGCGTTGGCGGTTGCCTACGTCGTGCGATTGGCGTTCAAATCGCAAAACCGCTGCAGCGCGTGCCAGTCCAGTCACGAAACGGACAAGCAAACCTTACCCTGCTCCAAACGACTCGGGTAGCCGTCGGGCTCCCCTCGCACGACGAAGAGCCGAGGTTCACTGGTCGCTGAGGCTGTGTCCCACCACGGGGCACAGTCGCCCGAGCTTGCTGAGCATCAGATCTTGCTCATGTCCTTCATGGCGATGCGGATGACGACTACCGATCCACCGTTTCCGGTGGCTCGGACTCGTGCGGCTGCTCCGGCGGGTCGGCGGCCACTGACGAGATCTCAAAGCCACACTGCGGAGCCACCTCATCGTAGCGATGACGTAGATAGATTCTCGCCCAATCGTGCGGCGGGATCATTACATGCCACATCAATCCCATCTCCCATTCTTCGTTGAAGAACAGGTAGTGGGAGACTACGAGGATGTGCGGCTTGACGATGGAGGGTGTCCACTCGGTGTCCTCGTCGATGCCGAGCTCAGGATGGACCTCGGCCAGGTAAGGGATGAACCGATCGCGTATCTCGGCGGCATAAGGCTCCACGAGATCCTCTCCCGGGAGCAGGTTAAGAGGAACCGACATAGTTCTCTGATGACCTGACCGTTCACCGCTAATCTCGACCAGGATCTCGTAGCCTTTCCCATACGGGAACTCAGGGTCTATCTCGGGAATGACCTCGCCGACATCCTGCGGTATGACCGTGATCTCGCAGACCTCACCCGGTGTGATCTCTTGTGGGTAGATGGTGACTTCCGCGTCATTGGCTGTCGCGGTGACGGTCACCGGTTCGCCTTCTGTAGACGCGATCCCATCGTCCTCCACTGTCACTAGCAGGACACAGTTCTGGCCGACAATCGTGTCATTCATCTCGGACGGAACAACGGACATCGTGAACGCCGCAGGACCCTCCTGGTAGCAGACCTCCAGAGCTGCTTGATAGTCAACCTCCGTAAACTGGTAGATGATCGGCGTGCAGGTCCCTCTCGTAATGTCGCGCCGCAGGCATGGATGCTGAGTGCCCACCTCGAGTCCCTCCTCGGTGACCCAGGAGAACGCGGGGTTGAGACCCTCCGAAATGGTGAGCGAAAGACCCGTGGCAGCCAAATTCCCGGCGTCCGGATCGTCCGGCTCGAAATCGAAGACGACTTCCACTGGGTCGTTCGGGCAATTCAGGTCGCCGGGGTCAGCCGCATCAACGGAAACGATCGTGGCGACACCTGGCGTGTCATGGTACTTGCAGTACTCACGAATCGGCCATTCACCGCATCCGCGTATGGTCGTCACCATCAGCAAACAAACAGACAACCTGGACATGGCTTTCCTCCTTGCATAGGGGCATCGGTTAGATGTCGACTAGCACGGTTTGCCGTCGTAACCAGGCATCCCGCCGGCTTATTCCCAGCCCGCATGGTGGTGCGTGGCGGAACACGTAAGCCCGCAGTTTGTCGCCTTTTGTCTGCCATCGCACACCCTCCGGCCGGCCTGGAGTGCACGCTCAGATCACGCCATCGCTACAATCGTCCGATCTTGTTGAGCATCAGCAGCTTGATCTCGGTCATGTCCTCCATGGCGAAGCGGATGCCTTCACGGCCCAGACCCGAATCCTTCACCCCGCCATAGGGCATGTTGTCAACGCGGACGCTGGGAACGTCGTTGATGACCACCCCGCCGACTTCGAGCTCGTTGAACGCGTAGAAGGCGTGGTCAATGTTCTTTGTGAAGATACCAGCCTGGAGGCCGTAGACACTGTCGTTGACGATCCGGACGGCGTCCTGGAAATCTACAAACGGCTCCAACGTTGCTATAGGGGCAAACGCCTCCGTGCGGTAGACCTTCACGTGCCGCTCGACGTTTTCCAACAAGGTCGCGTCGAAGAAAACCCCGTCGCGTTTACCTCCGCAGACGAGCTTCGCACCGCCCTTGACGGCTTCGCTCACCCATTGTTCGATCCGCTTTGCGTCGGACTCAGAAATCATCGGGCCAAGAAACGTATCCTCCTCCAGCGGATCACCTGCCTTCAGCTTGCCGATGCGGTCCACCAGGGCTTGCTTCAGATGTTCGTAGATGGACTCGTGGGCGACGATTCGCTGCACGCTGATGCAACTCTGCCCGGACTGATAAAACGCTCCAAGGGTGATCCGATCTGCAGCGAACTCGACGTCCGCCACTTCATCGACGACGCACGCGGCGTTACCGCCCAGTTCCAGGATGACCTTCTTCTTGCCCGCACGCTCCTTCAGCTTCCACCCCACTTCCGGCGACCCGGTGAAGCTCAGCAACTTGAGTCGATCGTCGGTCGTGAACAGGTCCGCCCCGTCGCGCTTGCACGGCAGGATGCTGAACGCTCCCTTCGGCAGGTCGGTCTCCGCCAGAATCTCGCCGAGGATCAAGGCCCCCACCGGTGTCCAACTCGCCGGCTTGAGGATGAACGAACAGCCGACGGCGATGGCGGGAGCAACCTTGTGGGCAACCAGATTGAGCGGAAAGTTGAACGGTGAGATGAAGCTGCACGGGCCAACCGGGAACCGCCGCCAGATGCCTTCGTATCCTTCCGCACGTTGAGAGATGTCAAGGGGCATGTGTTCACCGGTCATGCGGACGCACTCCTCGGCGGCTACGCGGAAGGTGTCGACAAGACGAGTGACCTCACCGCGGGCGTCGCGAATGGGCTTGCCCGCCTCGATGCACAACGCCTTTGCCAGTTCTTCATGTCGTTGGGTGACACGCCCGACGACGTGGTTGAGGATCGACTGTCGCTGATACCCGGGCATCTTGCGGGTGTGCTCGAAGGCCTGAACGGCTGACGCGATCCCGGCATCGATGGCCTTGGCGTCCGCGAGCGCAACACGACACGCAGTCTCACCGGTATACTTGTTGGTCACGACCAGATCGGCGTTTGCCTGAACCGGTTCGCTCGCCAAGTAGTACGGATATTTTCCACGAAGCATGGCAAGCTCCTTAAGAAAACGGCGAATTCAGAATGACCGACAAGCTACGGTCATCGCCGACTACCGCGGGATCTTCTCTTGCATTCGCTATTCGCCATTCGACGTTCGAAATTCCTTCTGGCGCTTCACATCGCCATCATGTTCAATCGTGTAGAGAAACCATCGATTCTTCGGGTCACCCGTCCGTGGTGTTTGCCGGACGAAGTAGATGGTCCAAATGCACCCGTCGCTCGTGCGTAGCTTATAGTAATGCCGACGCAGGTACAGGTCACCTGCACTGCCCCCTTCACGGGACGATTGCTTCCAGGTCGAGATTCGCTCCAGGACGTCCACCGACTTGCCGCGCCAGGTGAATCCCCTCGGCAGACCCGGTTCACCGCGGCCCATCGAGGCGGCATCGAAGTTGCCGACGTGTGGTGTAATAGACTCGCTAATCAGTTCGCTCATATCCTCTCCAGCACCGCCAACGTCTCCACTTGATCGGTTTGCGGGAACATGTCAAATAGCTCGACATGCACGACCCGATAGCCACCGCCCTCAAACTCGATCAAATCTCGCAGAAGCGTACGCGGGGCGCAAGAGAGATAGGCAATCCGCATCGGATGGACTTTCACCAGAGCGGCTGCGACCACGGAGCCCAGCCCCTTGCGGGGTGGATTGACGACTACGTTGACGTTGCCGCTGTCGTGTTCCCTGGCCAATTCGGTTGTCAGCGTCGGAAGCAACTCCTCTACTAGTCCGACATGAAACTCGATATTGCCAATTCTGTTACCCTGAGCTGCCGCCCGCGCGAGCGTCACCGCAGAGTCAGATTCCTCCATGCAGATGACGCGATTTGCATGTTTAGCGGCGATCAGGCCGATCGTCCCGACACCGGCGTACAGGTCGAGCAAGGTCATCGGAATATCACCCGCTGCATTCGACAGTGCCAGAACTATGGCATTATCAACGATTGCTTCATACGCTTTCTCAGCCACGGCCGTATTGGCTTGGAAGAAGCTCGTCAGGTCCAACCGCACACGGACGTCCCAAACCAGTTCCTCCATATAATCGCGTCCGGCGAGTACGCGGTTCTCAGGGCCGAAGATGACATTGCCCACTTGCGGATTGATGTTCTGTACGACACCAACAACACTGCGACACCGTTCCGTCACATAGCGGGGCAGCGCATCACCAGGTGCAAAGGTTTCGGTTCGCGTGACCAACCCGATCAGCAGCTCGCCGGTCGCCGTCGCCTCTCTAACCGTCACAAATCGAAGGTCCCCCTCGTGTGTGACCTCATCGTAGAGGGACACATCAAGGTCACCGATGGCGTCTCGGATGACCTCAACCGCCGCGTTGATACCATCGGACTGAACCGGGCATCCCGGGATGTCTACGACGCGATGGGAGCCCGCTTGATAAAGCCCGAGCGCGATACGTTCGCCGATACGTCGCGGAACCAGCCTGACTCGGTTGCGATAACTGTATGGTTTCGGGCTCGGCGTGATTCTGTCGATCGCCGAAGCCCTGAACGTGCTGAGGCTCGACGACTCGAACAGGCTGCGCACCGCATGGAGCTTCGCCTCGAGCTGATCGGCATACTCGAGGCCGATCGAGCTGCAGCCACTGCAGGCGGGAAAGTGTGGACACAAGAGCACCGTTGCCATAGCGCTCTATGCTAATCGATACACACCCTGAGCCATACCAGTGTTTCGCTGACGCCGCCGCCCGAGCCGCGGCGTCCACCCCGCACGGCGCCACGGGTCTCTTCACGCGCACGCACTACAAACGGCACATTCAGACTGGAATCCGTGTCACTCAAAACCTTGTGGTATCCGACGCGAGGTTCAAGTTCCCGCCAGGTAGGCGTCCGTGGACTGCTGATACCGAGTGCGATCGCGCCAGCGCTCGTAGGTCGCCTTTAGATACCCGCTGATCCCGCCGAAGACGATCGCCCAATGCACCAAGATGCTTAGCGGATAGGCTCGCCAAGTCCCGAGCTTGGCTGCGATACGCGCTGACTTGCGATGGAAGGTGAAGACATAAAAGTACAACGTTGCAGCCAGAAGCACCCACGAGACGGCGGGAACCCAAATGCCAAGCACGAGCAAAATCAGACATACACCCAAGTTCCGGAGGTTGTAACGAATGCCATGGGTATCGAGCTGCGTGTGCCCGCGCCACGTTGCATAGAACCGGAATTGCCGGTAAATGCTCGCAAGGGTCGAACGCGGACGCCAGTGCACGATGGCGTCAGGGACAAACCGCCGGTTGACGCTCATCCGCCTGAGCTTCAAGTTGAATAGCGTGTCGTCGATCTCGATGAACTCGGGGAATCGGCCCGCTCGTTCCCACAGCTTCTTGGTATAGGCCATCGAACGGCACGAGGGGTTGAACGTCTCCGGGTCGACAGGATCGAGTGCGCCACGCATTGTGGCGGTCCCGACGACGGCTTCGGTCAGGTTTTGTGGCTCGATCCGATAGAAGCCGGCGACGAACTCAGTCTCCGGGTCTTCCTCAAACGGACGGACCATTCTCTCCACCCAGCGCTCGTCGAGCCGGCAGCCGCTGTCCGAGCTGAGGATGATCTCTCCTGAGGCTCCCTCGACACCAGCGTTTCGCCCTTGGGCGATGTTAGCACCGGGCTTTACGATCAGGCGAATCCGTTGATCACGTTCCATGGCCCGACGGATCACCTCGAGGGTTGAGTCGGTCGACCCGCCGTCGACAACAATGACCTCATCCGGCATCCGGGTTTGCCGCGCGAGCGACTCCAGCAGAACCTCCAAACCTTTGGCTGCATTACGAACCGTCGTCACCATCGACATTCGACGGGGCGGGAGCGGCGGCGTGGAGCGTTGCAGGCCCTTAGCCTGCGTGGTCTCATCAGCCGTGTGACATAAGCCTGTCGGCATGGTGTTGCACCAAATGGTCCGGGTTTCTTAGTGCCAAACGTATGTCCTCCGGTGGAGCGACCTGGCCGTCTTGGTGGACGGGCAAGGGCGTCGCGTCCGGTGAATGCGGGGACGCCTCCCCAAACCGGGTCCTCAGGTGGATTATCGGCGCAGGACGGAGCAAACTCAGGAAGCCGAGGTATTCGCAGTGGGTGAGACTTGGCGTCGGCACGGGTCAGTGGGCAATTGGTCGTGCTTACACGACGTGCGTGCCGCGCGTACGGGGTGTGCAAGGGTGCGTGCAGGAACTGGGTCCGTTTGGGTTCGTTTTGGGTTCGTTTTGCTAGCGAAACCGCGTTCTTGGTAGCGCCAGAGTGTTTTTTTGGCTTCGTTTGGGATACTTTTTTCTTTGTTTCACGGTCTTTTCCTCCGTGTGGCTGAGGCCCGTGGGAAGCGTGGGCTGCGGGCACGCGGGCTCAGCCACGGATAGAACGGCGAAGGTGATCGTTGGGGGAAGCGATTCGGGTGAGCGCTGGTGTTGAAGATTGGAGATTGGGGATTGGGGATTGGGGGTTGACGACGGGGATTGCTGTAGACATAGGCCGGGCGTTGGGTCGCGAGCGGACCAAGCCTCGATTCCCGCTGACGTCGATACACGAACGTCAGCGCACTTCGCTGAAAGGTCATCGGCGGGCGCCCGACGCCACTCGGGCCGGCGTCGCTGTCGGGATAGTTTGTTTTTATATGCACCTCCGTGTCTGCGACGCGCTCCGAAATCGAGCGCTCGCCCCGTGCGGCGTGGCCCACGGCGTGCCCTTTTTGTGAACCAACAGAATGTGACATCACAGAAACAGTAAATGAAGTGATTTGCATTTCTTGTTTGACGTGAAAGCATCGTGCTGTAGCTTATAGGACCCAAGTAAAGGAAGACGCGTCGCTCAACCTATTCTACAGGAGGCATATGCGATGAACGGTTCCGCTTTGATCGCACGGTACAGGAACGCCGCGGCTGTCACTGCACGACTCAACCCGCTCCTGGCGGTCGTCTTCGTCGGGTCGATTGCCGTGTCGGCCGGCGCGGATGTTGTGGAGACCCGCATCGAGCAGGCCACGCCGGAGCGTATCGTCATCCACTACGAACTCGGTGCGTTTACGCGGACCCCGGTTCTCATCCAGGGGGACGAGTACGCAAAGATCGCCCTCGGGAAGGAAAGCCTGATGAAACAGGTGGTCGGAGCTCCCGAACTTCCCAACGTCTGCCGCAGCATCATCATTCCGGACGATGCCAGAATGGAGGCACGGGTCCTGGAGTCCGAGTCTTACGAGCTTAAGGATATTGCCGTGGCCCCATCGAAAGGATTTATCCTGCGCACGGTCAACCCCGAGCAGGTGCCGTATACGTTCGGTGATGCTTACGGCAGGGACGCGTACTATCCCGGCGAGTTGGTGTCCCTCCGCGATCCTTACATTCTCCGTGATTATCGTGGTGTCGTCGTCGAGTTGTACCCCTTTCAGTACAACCCGGTCACGCGCACCTTGCGCGTGTATACGAGCATGACGGTTGAGGTCCTCAGGACCGGGCCAGGCCAGATCAACGTGCTCGAGCGGCGGCAGCGCAGTCTCAGCCGGACATTCCATCAGGTCTACAGGCACCATTTCCTCAACTACGATCGGGCTTTGAAGTACGACCCTCTGGACGAAGAGGGCGACATGCTGATCATCTGCCATGACGCCTGGCTGGACAACGTGCAGCCGCTCGTGGATCATAAGAACAACATGGGCATCAGCACGACCGCGGTGGGCGTCTCCACCATCGGCAACAACGCGGTATCGATTCAGGCTTACATCCAAAACGAGTATGACACGGGTGATCTGGCGTTTGTCCTTCTGGTTGGAGACCATCTCGAGGTTGCCCCGCCCTACGCTCATGGCGGACCGGCAGACCCCACGTATGCACTGGTCGACGGCAACGACGACTACCCCGACATCTTTGTGGGCCGTTTCTCCGCCGAAACCGCCGCCCACGTGGACACTCAGGTCGAACGTACGATCAGCTATGAGAGCGTGCCCGCGCCGGTCCAGGATTGGTGGTCCAAGGGCACGGGAGTCGCTTCGAACCAAGGGCCCGGCGATGACGGGGAATTCGACAACGAGCATATGGACAATATCCGCGACGATCTATTGGCTTATGGGCACAACCCGGTCGATCAGATCTACGATCCGAACGGGACGGCCGCGCAGGTGACCGCGGCCCTCAACGAGGGGCGGGGGATCATCAACTACTGTGGCCACGGTTCTCCAACCTCGTGGGCTAGCACCGGGTTCTCAAACGCTCATGTCGACGCCCTGACGAACGAGAACATGCTGCCCTTCAATTTCTCGGTAGCGTGTGTATGCGGCAAGTTCGACTTCGCAGCCAGTCCTTGCTTCGGCGAGACTTGGCTTCGGGCGACGAACGGCACGGAGCCGACGGGAGCGATCGCCGTCTACATGTCGTCGATCAACCAGTCCTGGTCTCCACCAATGTGCGCCCAGGACGAGTCCGTCGATCTTCTGGTTGCCGAAGAGTACATGAGTTTCGGCGCCTTAGCCTTCGCTGGATCATGCCAGATGATCGACGAGTACGGTGCAGGCGGGAGTGAGATGTTCGATACTTGGATCGTCTTCGGCGATCCATCGGTTCGTGTGTGGGTCAGGGACTGCAACAAGAATGGCGTGGACGACGCGGAAGACATCACATCTGGGACGTCCGAGGACGTCAATGGCAACGGCATACCCGATGAATGCGACACGAGGCACGTGGTTATCCTCTTGGATCGCACTGGATCGATGAGGGCAAAGCGGGAAAACGGCAACATGCGCTGCGCGGATGCTCTGGAGACCGCCAAACAGGATGTGGCTGATCATTTTGACAACTACCCACTCGGGTCTGCGGCGGTCTGGACGTTCGCGGGGAGCAGTCCGACCGACCTGACAGGGGGGTTCGTGAACGAAGCGGATGCCACCGCCGCCCTCAATGGACTGACGGCCGACGGCTGTTGGGGTGTCACGCCTCTGGCTGAGAGCATGTGCGACGCGATCGACGAGCTGACCGACACCTTCACCGCGGAGTTTGCAGGGCAACTGATACTCGCGGTGAGCAGCGACGGGGGCGAGAACAACAGCGATGGGGAATGTGACGGATTCCACGATTCAGGCGGTCCGCCCTACAGCGCGGGGTCCTGGCAGAGGAAGGTGTTGGACAAGCTCGAGATCGCCGAAGTCGTTGCTCAGAGCCGCTACTGGGGTAGCGTATCCAAGTCAGAAAGTGGCATAGACCCCGAGACCGGGGAAGCGGTTGACCGCAGCTCCGAGGGCGACGCGGAGTTCTTCGAGTATCTGGCCGCGTCTTCAGGCGGAACCTACGCCTACATGGACGACTACAACGTCGGCGCGTGTTGTTCAGTGCTCCACCTGTGCGACGACCCCGTCAGTGCCTCGGACTGCTTGGATCAGGACGGAACCTACCAGGGCGATGGAACAACCTGCGCCGGCGATGCCGACGGCGATGGCTTCAGCGACCTGTGTGACACCTGCACGGACACAGATGACGACGGATACGGCAATCCCGGATATCCCGCGAACCAGTGTCCACATGACAACTGCCCGGACATTTTCAATCCAACCCAGAGTGACCTGGACACCGACTGGTTTGGTTTTGAGTGCGACAACTGCCCCAGCACTTACAACCCGGACCAGGATGACAGCGACGGCGACGGCATCGGCGACGTTTGCGACCTGTCTATTGGTGCCTGCTGCGACGCTGAGACTGGTGCCTGCTGGCACGAAAGCCCGTGGGTCTGCACGGCTGGTGGCGATTTCTTCCAGGGCGAGGACACGCTGTGTGGAATCTGTGAGGATGGCATCACGCCCTGCGAACAGTTCCCGAGCGACCCGGCTTGCACCGTGGAGTGTTTTCCGCTGGGGACCTGCGGCAGCGGGGCTTGCTGCGAGGTGGCGACAGGGGACTGCCAGGAGTTAGGGGAGCCGGCGCTGTGCCCGGTTCCGTTGTACGAGTGGCAGGGCTTCGGGACCGACTGTGAGCCGAACTGTTGTGAGCAACCGGTGAGTACCTACACTGGTGGTGACGATTGCGCGTCGGCTATCGTGCACTTCATAAGCGTTCCACCACTCGGCGAGTGGCCGGTTCGGATCACCATTACCGGCGACAATTCTAGTGCTACGTTCAACGATTACCCCGATGTCTGCGGTCACGAGATCTTCAATCCTGACGGAAGCACGCAGGATCCCGGATGGTGGGAAGCTTTCGAGATCGACGACTGTGCGGAGGTCCGCGTTGAGCTGTGCTGCACAGACGTGGACGGGCAGCCCTGGGAGCCCGCGTGGGGCAGCCTCTGGGCGCAGTGCGATCCATGCCGTGGCACGGTCGCACCCACCGGTGTTGATTCGCCCGTCGGGAAAGGTGTGGGAACCACAGGTTTCGACCGTGGTGGTCCCTTCTGCGATGACGACAACCTCTGGCTGACATTCGGGCCTTTGCCTTCTGGTACCTACTACTATCCGCTCTATTCGGCACCTGATGGAACGGGTGCGTCCCCCCCCGGTGCGCAATATCAGCTTTCAATCGTCGTTGGTGCGTGTCCGATCGCGACGTGTTGCGTTGAGGATCAGTGCTTCATCGTCAACGAGCTCGCGTGCGAGGAACTGGGCGGTTACTGGATCTATGCCAACGTTGACTGCGGTTTTGACGTTACTTGTGCGCTCCCGCCGGGTGAGACAGACAATCCGTGCTGCACGGGTTCTTGCTGCACCGGACCGGGTGAATGTGAGGATGAAACCCCATCCGGGCAGCCGATGACCAAGGACGACTGCCTTACCTTCCTTGGTGGCGATTACGTTGGTGGGCCACTCTGCGACGACGATCCGCGGCCGTGTCCGATCTGCGACATGGAAGGCGACACCAACTGCCAATTGCCGAGGCTCGATGCGCCAGACCTGGTGATGATGAGCGACCCTTCCATGCCGCCTAACGGCGTGGTTGTGGCCGATGACTTCATCCCGACGTTTCCCGAGGTGAGCGCGGTCTGCGTCTGGGGTGCATACCTGGATCCGGCTGTACCCGGTTTTGACTGCAACGCGGCGGTTACCGACAACTTCCGAATCACCATCTACCAGGATGACAACGGCAAACCCGATGACAGTAGCCCCGTCGGGACAGCCGCGGGCCACGCTATTGCCAAGGGACCCGTCGATAGCGGCTGGCAAGACCAGCTCTTCCCCAATGCCCAGATGTACGCGTACCAGCTCGAAGTTGATCCGCCGATTGCGGGGATGAACGTCGGTGAGGTGTATTGGATCGAGGTCGCCAACTACACGAGTCCCGTTCCCCCGGATGGCGAGACCTGCTACTGGCACTGGGCTCAAACATCTCACGAGGCCAACGACTTCCATTACGTTGGTACCGACCGTGACTACAAGGACCCGGCTTACATGTACGGCATGGGTCGTAGTGGTGCCGCTGGTGACATGGCGTTCTGCCTCGATATGGATATGATTACGCCACCGGCGGTCGTGGGGGCCTGCTGCGATTGCGACACCGAGGTCTGCACAGTCGCCACGCTGACAGACTGCAAGGGAGATGGACAGTGGGATCAGACCGGTGACTGCCTCAGTCCATGTCAGATTCCGCCGCCTGGTGATGACTGTGTTGTAGACGCGATCGCCACCAGCGGCGACTTCACCTATCCGTTTGACAGCTCCTGCGCAACAACCGACGGACCAACGCTTGAGCTGAGCGAAATGGGTCTGATCAGCTTCGGTCGCGACATTTGGGTGCACTATACGGTGCCGTGTGACGGCCGCCTGCACGTCAGCATGTGTGGTACGGGCAACGCAGACAACGCCTATGACAGTGCTTTGGCCGTCTACGTAGATGCTGACAACCGTACGCACTGTGCATGTCCGGGCGATCCAGGCTTCACGCGGATCGGCTTGGCCCAGGACGAGAGCTGCAACGGCATCGACGATGGTGGTGCCGGGTACCTGTGGCCGACGCCGCTTATGACCGCGGGTGAGTGCATCACCGTTCGCGCCGGGGGCCATAACGCCGATGGAGGTCCGGGGACGGTGAAGATCGACTGCGAACCGAAGTGCACGCCGAGCACAGAGCCGCTCCCGGACTTCTGCCCGGTTCCCCCGGACATTGGCTTTGGCACCAAGAACCGTTACATGACGTTTCGAGGAGGCGACCCGGGGCTTGTTCAGGCTGTACGCGTCACGTTCGCGTCATTGCCACCACCGTTCGACTACGCTGAGGGTCGGAAAATGTGGGTGCAGGAACCCTTCCTGGTGGGTGAACCTTCCGGGTCGCCGGAGCCCGCTGATGCCAATTTCTGGGGTGCGAGGCTGGGTTGCACTCCATTCTGCACGGACTGGACGCAGTATGATCGTGTCGACGTGTTTGGGGGTGAGATCGTACCGAGCGCGGTCTACGACGTGCAGTTTATCGAATGCAACTGCAGTTTCTGGGATGAGTCAGCGTACTCGGCACCGTTGTCCGTCCGGTTGAGCAGAGCCGGCGACGTCGCGGGGGACTGCGGACTGCCACCATGCGCGTCCCCGAAGGGCGGTCAAGACTGCTGCTCGGCACCGCAAGGTGTTGTCGACTTCGTTGACATCTCTGCGGCTGTGGAAAAGTTTAAGAACGTGCCCTGCATAGTCAGAAAGGCGCGGGCGGACGTGATCAACTCAACGATCACGCTGCCGGAACCGGACCGGAAGGTCGACTTCGTCGATATCTCGTGCATCGTCGAGGCATTCCGTGGATCGCCCTGTCCGTTGCCGGGTCCGCCGGTTGTCGATCCGTGTGATTAGAGCGTTCTCGGTTTTCGCGTAGCGCCGCCCCTCGTGGGCGGCGGATTCATACTCGGCAGACAGCGGCGCCGGGGACAAGCCCCGGCGCTACACAATTTCCGAGTCTGCTCTAGTGACGTAGTGACACGGCTGCGGCGGGCTTTAACGTCGCGCAGATCGACCCCCTTTTCGTCGCCCCTTATTAAGGGGGGACAAGGGGGTCGAGCGATTCGGACAACCCAAATACATGCCAGCCGGTTACGCCAAAGGCACCACGAGCGTGTACGGTGTGCTGCGGAACTCTAGCCCGAACAGGCCGGCTTGCGAATGGAATCCAGGGTTCGGCAGATCAGCGACGGCAAAGCCGCGGTGCCAGCGGAAGCAAGATCCAGCCCCACAGCGACTGAGCGACGAATGCCAACAGGCCGAGGGGAAGGAGTGCCATCGGGAGCTCATCAGGTTTGACCAGCCCGTGTCGCACGGCTACATCAAGGGCTACACCGCTGCCCGCGGCCGATAGAATCAGGAGGATCGCCGCCAAATAGGTGAGGGCTCGCTCGCCGCGCCCGACAAACAGACCGAGCGCAACGATCACGATCAGGCCGGCAAGAACGCTGAGACGCAGGTGATCCGGGACAAACAGCCCTCCTGAGCTCATAAACGCATAGATCCCCCATCCCACCGCAATAACGGCAACGGTAGTGAACACAGGACGCACCACCCGCTCGGACAGGGCACCACTTGCGCCTACCAGCGCTCCACCAGACAGAGCCAACGCAGCGGCAGCAAGCGTGATCAAAGCTACCCAAGCAACAACGGTGGCAACGACAAACTTCGCTTCGGTCACTTGGGCTTCCATTTCCCCCGTTGATACAACGGGCCGGGTAGGTGGATTGGCGGAACGCGTCGCCGGGGTGCCTTTCTCGGCGGGAACCAGGGCACTCGCAGCGTCATTGAGGTTGACGCCCGGTAGGGGGGTCCGCATCAGGAGCAGGACCCTGAGCTTCGGGTCGGCCCGCCACCAGGTGACGTAGTACAAGGCGCCAGCTACCACCACGCTCAGGGCGCCGACGAAGACGATGAACGAGGCCCTTGTCGGCGCGGCTGCGTATGCTGGGCGCGCACGCCGCCGATCACGTTTTGACGCGGTATAGACGAGCTTGATGTCGAGCGGTTCCATAGACGTCATGGCACCAGTTTGGGGGAACGCACCAGCGGTCGCCCTGGGTCGTAACAGTCCAAGCTAACAGTCACACGTTTTCAGGCCAACGCCGCGGGCCCACGCTGGTCAGATGTCCGCGAGTGTTGACCGGGTAGTCGGTAAAGTAATCACGAATCGAGTCCACGGAGATCTTATCGACGTCGGCAAGCATCTGCTCCACCGTGCGCGGGGCACGGCGATATTCCATGTCATCCATCAACTGGGTCAATCGGTGGTAGGGGACCTCACCCTCGATGGCCAGTGACGTGCGGCGCTTGTTCTTCACCTGGGTGACCTCTTCTTGATCAACACCTTCGGTGCAGATGCGTTCTGCCTCGGCCCGCATGGCGTTTTCGAGCTGTTGGACATTCTCGGGCTGGCAGGTGCCATACAGGATCATGATGCCGCAGTCGATATAGTCCAGATGGAAGGCTCCGGCTCGAGGGGCGATGCCTTTCTGCACGATGTTCCAGTAGAACCGCGAGTTGTCACCACCAAGGATGGTGGCGGCGGCCGACGCAGTCTCCGCCCGATTGTCGGAAGCGCTGATCGAGGGGAACGTGAGGGCGACAATTTGCTGGTTGAATCGGTCAACCTGCAGCACGTCCACCCCCTCTTGAATAACAGGCAGCGTACGTTCGGTCCTGGTACCGGAGGGTCGCCACGAGCCGCAATACCGTTCAGCGAGATCGACGATCGCACCGGGATCCACATTTCCCACCACCACGAAGATGATATTGTCGGGGGCGTAGCGTTTCTTGAAGTACGCCCACATCTGATCGCGGGTCATGGCGGAAACGGTCTCGTTGTACCCCAGAATGGGCCAAGCCAGGGCGTTTCCCGCGAACACTTTTTCCTGGAGGAAGTCAATCGCCAGGTGCTCCAGGTTGTCCTTGGCCATGGCGATCTCTTCGAGAATGACGTGCTTTTCCGTCTCGAACTCGTCGCGCGGGAGAGCGGAACGGATCATATCCGCCAGGAGCTCGATCTGTCGACCGATGTCGTCCTTGCGCACCCAGCCGAAGTACATGGTGCGATCTTCGCTGGTGTAGGCGTTGTAGGTACTTCCTATCCGATCGAAGTCGACGGTAATCTCCCGCCAGGTGCGGTTGTGCGTTCCCTTGAACATCATGTGTTCAAGGAAGTGTGAGACCCCTGCGAGTAGGTCTGTGTCGTCCCGGGCACCAGTTTGAACAAGAAAACCGGCGGCGGCGCTGCGCACATCCGGCATCTTTTCAATGACCACACGAAGTCCGTTATCCAGTGTATGTAACGTATAAGGGCTGGTCACGTCTTCGTTGTTTCACTCCTATACGTGCGCCGTGGGATGTTTGGATCCCAACGTCATTACTTGTTCTTATACTCGCAAAACGACTGCTGGTCGCTGCCTATCTTTGTCGATCGCTCCGACCCACCTGCTACGAGACGACCGCATCGCTCGTTTGTCCAACGACAGACGCCCCTTTAAGGGCCTTTGGCCCCAAGGTGACCACACAGAGCCGATCGCGCGGATAGCTGGCCAGATAGGCCCGGATTCGCTCGATGGTCACCGCCTGCACCCTGGCGATCTTCTCGTTCTCGGGCAACGGGCGGCCGAAGTAAAACAGATCGTTCGCCAGCTCTGCACACCGCGATCTGGTGCTGTCACCGCGCGTTTCCAGATGCGCGACGATTCCGGTGATCGCCCGCTCCAGCTCGTCCGTCTGAATATCGTCCGCTAACCGCTCCACTTCCTTAAGCAGGGTTTTATACGTCTGATCGCAGCGGCCTGGTGTGGTGGAGGCCCCGAGGAAGATCATACCGCAGCCGCGCGGTGTTTCATGCCACGCGTTGACCCAATACACCAACCCCTGCTTTTCGCGGACTTCGGTAAACAGGCGGGCACTCATCCCACCGGAGAGGACTCCAAGGAGGACCTGCTGGACAGGGAACTGGCCGTGTGTCACGTCGACGCCAGGCCAGCAGATACCGATCTGCTCCTGCTCCAACTGTTTGTCATAGTGCTTGCTGCCGGGCGAAAACCGAAGGGGGAAAGCCTCGCGCCCGTCGTGCTCGGCGTAACCGAACTTGTCAAAGTGCTTTTGGAACACGTCAGCCATCTGTGTCGGCTCGATTGCACCCGCGACGGATAGGATCATCCGGCCGGCCGCAAAACGGGACTGCCATTGATCGATCAGGTCGTCCCGCGTAATCCTATCGAGCGTCTCGTTCTCACCGAGAGGATGTCGACCGAGAACCGCACCGAACGCCTCGCGGCTGATTAACTTATCGACGAGCGCGTGAGCGTCGTCCTCGAGGGCGAGCAACTCCTGCTTGGCTAAGTCGATGTTGACCTCGAAGACATCCTGCGGGAAAGTCGGTGTCCGGAGGAACTCGGCGTGCAGGGCAACCGCCTGCTCAAAATGCTCAGGTAGTACGGTGCAGGTGAACGTCGTCGTCTCTCGACCAACACCGCCGCGATATGAGGCTCCAATCAAGTCGAACGCGTCGGACAGCTCCCGCCCCGAGCGACGCTCGGTTCCCTTGTCGATCGTGTCCAGCACGAGACGGGCGAGGCCGAGTTTATCCTCGGGTTCCGAACAGATGCCCGAAAGGACGCGAAGCTGGAACGACACGACATGCCGTCGCGGAAACGGCATGACACCATACTCGATTCCGCAAGGAAGGAAATCATGCACGATGTTCGTCATCTAGCGCTCTCTCGTGGAGCCCTCAGGTCAGGCGATGCGGGCCTACCAGCCGGTGGTCGGCCGACCGCCGCCTCAAGACCCATCATACGAGAATATCGAATATCGAATGCCGAATCCTGAACTCGCTATTCTCGATTCCACCGACAGGGCATCAACCCCACCAAATACCGGCGTGACTCGTCAAATACACAACTACGGCGACCGGATCGCACTCTCCTCCAATTTAAGCACTCTTGCAATCGTCCCACCCTTCTGTGAGATATACTTCAAGTCGAGCGATCGTTCTCCGCCGACGGCCCTTGGTCGGCTGGACACGATCCACCGAAACACGCGACGATCGTGACCGGCAACACCTCGATCGAGCCAGATGCGCTCCGGGTGTCGTTTGGTCAGTTCCATCGACGTCTGATGCCAGTCTTCGAGCGTTCCTGACGCCAGAACTTTGGCATCAGATCCCGCAACCGGTCGAAGCATGATCTGATCTCGGGCTCCGATCTTGCGCTGGGCAGCCAAGGCGCTAATTGTCGGAATGGCTGCGTCGTTGGTGACCTCGACGGTCACCTCCCACACACCGGGATCGAGAGATTTCACTTGAACGCGCGAAACCGCCAGTCTGGGCATCTGATCCGCATGATACATGGTGAAGGCGAAGTTGCGGTGGCAAAGCTCTTCGAGCATAAACGTCGGCGGAACACGGGAGGCGAACTTGCTCCAGCCACCGATGAGAATCTCACCATACGTTGGATGATTGTAGGGTTTCAGCGGCCTGAACAGCTCTTCAAACAGCAGCAGATCGCCGAATTCCAACTGGTATTTCCGGTTGCCCCAGCCGGCGCTCGGATCGTAGAACAACCGGGAGTTGGTCCACAGCTCGTTCGTGAAACTGAAAATACCGAGTCCCTCCGCCGCCCAGTTCACGAACCCACCATGGACAGTGTACAGGTCTTTCCAGAGCACGAGGTATTTATAGAATGGGAGTATCCGCTCGCCCTTCTTGCCAATCTCGTCGTAGACCTGAACATCCTCGCGCGGGTATATGTCCTTACGCTCCTGTGTACCCGGACCACGGAGAATCATCCCGGCTGCGTTATGGTAAGACTGCACGGCGGCGATATTCGGGTGATCCAGGATGAACGCTGCGATGGCAGCCGTCTCCGGAAAGCAGAGGGGATAGTCCCCGGAGCCGTATTCAATGTAACCCGGCTGCCAGTCCGTGGGCCAGTTGCGGTTCATGTCGTAACCGCCGGGACCGTCCTCGTTGATCTGCCCATCACCGTCGTTGTCGATTCCCTCAAAGCCAAGCCATGTGTAATCACCTTTTTCATCACGCCCGACGCGCTCGAAGAGACGTGGGTCTTTGCTCGACCGACGGAATCGCCCGAGGGGGTCCTTCTTCCACATGGTGGTGATGTATCCGTCTCCATCGAGGTCGTCATACCCGTCCTCGTCGTAGAGACCGTCGTAATCGTTATCCGTCGGTTGCTTGCCGGACCGTGAGGAATGGGGGCTGTTGGGATTGTCAAGCCAATGGGCACGTCCGTCCGGGTTCACACTTGGTATGATGTAGAAGGCCCGCTCGTCGACGAGTTTGGTGAGCTTGTCAACCGCACCATAGCTCTTCGTCAGATGCCAGATCGTATATAAGCAGACCTCACTCCCCTGCACTTCATTCCCATGAACATTGCCGTCGATGTACATAGCCGGCTTAGCACGATCTGACCCGGTCTCGGGATTGTTGATCGTCATCAGCCAGATGTCGCGTTGCTCGACGCTCTTGCCGATCGATTCGAGGGTGAGAAGATCGGGGTAGGCTTTGGACAGTTCGCGGAGGGCGTCGACCAGCTCGTTGTAGTTGTAGATATGGTTGAAGG